>NZ_JBFAXI010000055.1:0-55881 GCF_040680735.1 Streptomyces sp. NPDC051987
CGGGTTCGATTCCCGTCCGCCTCCGTCCCCTACCAGTACCGATAGAAAACTCGGCCAAACGCGGGCCTAACGCAGACGACTCACAACCACTACCCTCCCCCCATGGCGAGCATCAGGAAGCGCGAACGCAAGGACGGAACCGCGATCTACCAAGTCCGCTGGCTCCAAGGCGGACGCGGCGGCGACTGGGAGACCGAGAAGTTCGGCGACGAGACCGCGGCCGAGGAGTTCAAGAAGCTGGTCGACGCCAACGGCCAGCAGTGGCCGGCAGGCTGGGTGAAGGGCAAGGGCTTCGCCACGGAGCAGCTGGTCGAGGGAGACATGCCCCTCGTCCAGTGGGCCCACCGCTACGTCGACCGGCTCATCGGCATCGACGAGCGCACCCGCCGCGACTACAAGCGCGACGTCGACAACCACTTCGCAGTCATGCGGCACACCCAGCCGTCAGGGCTCGTTGTGGACGCAACGATCGGCAACGTCGTCGGCGACGACGTCCAGGACTGGGTACGGGCGCAGGAGGCGGGCGAGCGGGACCCGGCGAACCCGGAGGCGTGGCTGCGGCGGCCGGCGAGCCCGAAGAGCATCGCCAACCGGCACGGGCTGCTCTCCGCGATCGTCCAGGCCGCGGTCGAGGCGGATCCGCCGCTGCGGTCCAAGAACTGCTGCCTGGGTACGCGGCTGCCGCGGGTCGACGACGGCATCGACGACGAGATGTGCTTCCTTGAGCACGACGAGTACGCCCGCATCGCCGCCGAGATCGAGGACCCGCACGCCCGGGATCTGGCCGACTGGCTCGTGGGCACCGGCATGCGCTGGGGCGAGGCGACCGCCCTGCAGGTCCGCGACGTCAACCTCATCCGGAACACGGTGGGTGTCCACCGTTCCTGGAAGCGCAGCGCGCCGGGCGAAGCGGGCCCGGCGTACTTCCTTGGGCCGCCGAAGACCCGCAAGGCCCGGCGCGTCATCGCGGTCACGGACGCCCAGATGGAGATGCTGCGCCGCCGGATGGCGGGCAAGCGCCCCGAGGACCTCCTCTTCGAGACGCCGCGCGGCAAGAGCTGGCGCCACGACAACTTCTGGCGCCGACGCTGGGTCCCCGCGGTGAACGCGGCCGTTGAGAAAGGTCTGCCGAAGCGGCCCCGGATCCACGACCTGCGGCACACGCATGTGGCGTGGCTGATCGGCGAGCGGATCCCGCTGCCCGCGATTCAGGCGCGGCTGGGCCATGAGTCGATCACGACGACCGTGGACCGGTACGGGCATCTGGTGCAGGCCCTGGACGGCGAGATCCGGGCGGCCGTTGACGCTGTGATGGGCGCCGGGCCGGCCGCCCCGGGGATCCGCCGGCTGGTGTGACGGCCTACCGGCCGGGCCAGTTCTGGACCCACCAGCCTTCGTTGACGATGCGTGTCAGCTGTTCTACGAACTCGTCGACTGCCTGCTGGCTGACGTGCTCCTTGGAGGCGAGCCACATGAACTCGCCTTTCCGCTCGACGCCGACCACGGCGCGGCCCCCGGGCAGTGCATCGACGAGTTCCATCTTGAACTCGGCTTGCGGGTTGTCTTCCGGGGGCCGTGACGTTTCCTCGTTGTCGTCTTCTTCGCTGTGCGACGTGGCGCTGCCGTCGTCAGCCATCGCTCCCACCTTCCCCACGTACAGCCGCACGGGCGCTCGTTCTGACGTTCGAGCGCCCGTATGGAGTGATCCGTTCGCGCCCCCCAGGCGGATCACCGACTGTGCCACACCGATCAGGCTGTGACCAGAGGGAACCACAGAGTAGTGGTAAGTCGTACTTTTAGTCCGTCTTGCCTGCGCCTTTGCCGTCGCGCTCCGTACGCCTCCGGGCAAAGGTTTCCGCGATGGCGGCCAGCTGCTGCCGTTCCTCGTCCGTCATCTCCTCGATGCGGGCCGCGAGAACCCGGGTGGTGTGGTCCTCGCTCCAGAGGAACGACTGCATGTCCAGGTACTGCGCTGCGGCCGCCTCCTGGAGGGTCCGCAGTGGGAGCGACAGGCCGGCGGCGAGGGCGCGCAGGAGGGCGGGGGCGGGTGCGTCGGTGCTCTCGCCGCGCTCGACCTTGCTGATCCATCCGTACTTGGCCTGGGCGCCCGTCTCAGGGTCAACGGAAAGCTCTTCGAGCTTCCGGACGCTGATCTTCAGGTCGGCACGCCGCTGCCGTACCAGGTCGGCGAAGTCGGTCCGCTGCTCAGTCATGGCGTGCATTCTGCCCCTTCATCTCCTTCACGTGACGGTTGATGTCTACGTTACGGCTTTTGATCACTGAGCAAATAGCAGGTCGGGGCGGACGACCGTTCACGCTCCAGCACAGAGTGTCTACGGAAGCACCCTGTGCGCGCCATACACACGGGGTGTGATGACCGAATCTCGCTGCACTGTGCGTTTCCGTAGACACCATGACTACGGGCGTGTACTGTCGGTCTTGTTCACGGAAACGCACACCGCGTCTACGGAGGTGAACGCGTGCGTCCGCAGCAAAACCCGATGGTGCTCGTGAGCCCCGACCTCCTGGTCCAGCTCATGCAGCGCACCGGCAACGGCCGCGAGGTCTCAGTCCGAGAACTCGCCCAGGCCGCCCAATGCCACCCCAGCAAGATCGGTCACCTGCGCACCGGAGAGCGCAGCACCGCCACCCACGACGAAGCATTGGCAATTGCCAAACGGCTTGGAGTAGACCTCCTCGTCCTCTGGGAGCACACCGGCCGGACGGTACCGGCCCCCGAAGAGGACGACGTGACGCTCACGGCGGTCCCGGCATGAGCCGCCGCCTCAAGTACCCGGAGGCCGCGGAGCAGTTGGGCGTGAGCGAGGGCTGGCTCCGCAAGAACATCAAGAAGCTCCCGCACACCAAGATCGCCCGGACCGTGTACTTCACGGACGCCGACCTCGAACGCATCGACGTCCTGTTCCACCACGAGCCCAGCGCCGGGCCGCTGGCGACGCCCACGCCCATCGAGGCGTCCCCGTCGCCGCTGGCCGCACTGGTGCCGCTGCCCAGCCGCCGCTCAGTGCGCGGCTGACGCATCCCCTGAACGCGCCGAAGGGCCGCTCTGACTTTCGCCGGCCCGAGCAGCCCCCGATCGGCGGACCCCAACCATGAAGGAAGAGAGGCCCTCGATGGGCACATCATCTCAGAACCCCGTCCCTCTGCACCAAGCCCCGTTCTCTCGGATCAGGGACAACAACGACGCGGTGCAGGTGCTGATCGACAGGACTGGGCTGCCCGCGCCGACGCTGGTGTCGTTGCCGGATGCGGTGCACGTCATCCTCGCGGACATCGACGACATGATGCCGTGGCTGGCTGAGCTGGGCGGCCGGGTGGTTGTCGACGGTACGCCGGGGTGCCGGACGTGGACGCTGCTCACGGAGCTGGAGAAGACGAGCCGTCGGGGCGCGGTGCCGGTTCAGGTGCACGCGTTGACGGTCGTGGGCCAGGCCGTCCTTCCGTCGCTGCGCGAGGCGGTGGCGGCATGAGTGAGCCGATCACGAACCTGCCGGACGCGGTGGCCGCGCAGGGTGCTCTGCCGATGCCGGTAGGCACGGAGCCGCGGACCCTCAATGTGGTCGAGGAGGAGCTGACGGGCGCGAACTTGGCGCTCTACGAGGAGGAGTTGGAGAACGCGCGGCTGCGGTTGGCGTTGAAGTCGGCGCAGCGTGGGCGGCGGGAGCTGCGGGCCGACGTCCAGTTCCTGGAGCCGAGCCGTGCGCGCTGGCGCAAGGCGTGCATCGACGCCGAGGGCGAGCGGGACCTGCTGAAGGCTCGGGTTGCCGAGTTGGAGGCCGAGCGGCACTCGACGAACGAGGCCCTGGACGACGCCGTGCGGGAGCTGCGGGCCCGCGAGGTTGAGCGGTCGGAGGACAAGCTGACTCGGCTGTTGGCGCCGGTGCAGGCGTTGCGGGAGTCGCTGGAGGACCCGCACGACAGCCCGCTGCATCACGAGTACCGGGTGAGCCACGACCTGCCGCTGCCCGAGACGGGCGGTGCCTCGTGATGTGGCCCATCGAGTTCCTCTTCCTCGCGTTCTTCGCCGACGGCGCGCTCCTCGTGAAGGCCCTCGTCGACCGCGACTTCCCCACCACCAGCCCGAAGGACGGCACCCGATGAAGTTCCGGATCGAGGGCCCGTTCCCTCTCACCATCGAAGCCACCGAGTCGGGCGCCGAGCTCGACATCAGCACCTTCCTGATCCGCGCGCTCCTCACCCAGCTGGTGACGGACGCCGCCGAGGACCCGGAGGGCCTGGGCGAGGAGCTCGCCGGGATCGGTGACCTCCTCAAGTCCGCGATCCACCAGGGCCGCGACAGCCACGCTCGGCACGAGTTCGACGAGCAGATGCAGCGGCTCGTGGACCGGCTGGCGGGCGGCGGGACGATCCCGCTGTACGGGGCTGCGGTCGGCGAGTTGCGGGATGCGTGCGCGGTGATTGCGGCGCCCCGTCCGGTGCCCGCGCAGCAGGACCGGAGGCGGTCCGCATGAGCGCTCGCGAGCAGATCCTCGCGCATCCGGGCGTACTGGCAACCGCTGACGCGGAGATCGCGGCGCTACTCGACGTTCACCGCGCCGAGTCCATCGGCCACGCCATCGCCCGCATCAACGCCGTCCCCGTCGACTGCACCGCCCTCACCGGACCCATCTGGTACGGGTCCGGCTGGAAGGACTGCATCACCACGCTGCGGGACATCGCCGACTACCGGCTCCCCGACGGCGAGGCCTACCCCGGCGAGTTGCAGCGGCTCCGGGCGCGGATGCGGGAACTGCGGGCGGCCGCCCTCCGCGGTGAGGACATGCCGCGCGTGCAGCAGATCCTCATCAGCCACGCCGAGTACGAGGCGAAGGCCCGCGCGGAGAAGGCGGGTGAGCAGCGATGAACCTGCGCCTCGCCGCCCACTGGACCGCCACCACCACCACCGCGGCCGCCGCCGTCTCCACCGCCGCCGCGATCCCCTTCACCGGGCCCGCCGCCGGCGCCGCCGGACTCCTCGCCGCGGCCGGGGTGTGCCTGATCGGCATCGCCACCGCCCCCGCCCTCAACACCCGGAAGGAGAAGCGCTGATGGCCGAGCACTTCACCCGCCGCGGCCACCTCCTCGCCGCCATAAGGGCATACGGCCGCCCCGTCACCACCCAGCTCGCCGCACAACTCCTCGCCGGCACGTGGCCGACCTACGGCCGGAACACGGCCCGCAAGGACCTACGCGGGCTGGCCCGGGCCGGACTGCTCACCCCGGCCGACATCGACGACCGCCGCCTCTACCACCTCAACCAGACCCACCCGGGGGACCGATGATCAGCGCCAACACCCTGCGAAGGCAAGTCATCACCGCAGCCGAAAAACACGACCTTCCGCTCAGCATCCGGCAGGCCGAGGCCCTCGCCAACTACCTGGCCGTCCACGTCAACCGCGGCCCGGCCCCCACCGTCCGCCTCACCGACGTGCAGTACGCCGCCCTCGTCGGCCTCGCCTCCGGCGAAGACGCCGCAGAGACCGGCCGCCGGATCTGCCGCTCCGAGAACACGATCAAAACCCACCGGCGGACCCTGTACCGGGCTCTCGGCGCCCGGTCCGGAGCGCACGCGGTGGCCATTGCGATCGACCTGGGGCTGCTGCGCACGGCCCGCCGCCAGCTGGGCGGTGCCGCATGACGGACACGACCGTGGCCGGGGCAGTTGCTCCGGCCGCCGGCCGCCGCGTCACACCGACCGGCCGGCTCATCCTCTCCGCCGACGCCGACCGCGCCGACTGGCTCACCGCCCGCCGCAACGGCATCGGCTCCTCCGACGTCCCCGCCATCCTCGGCCTGATCGACCACAACCCGCCGCTGAAGGTCTACTACGACAAGCTCGGCCACGACGTCGACGACGCTGGCGAAGCCGCCTACTGGGGCACCGTCAACGAAGCGAACGTCGCCCACCGGTGGGCCATGCAGAACCGGTCGGTGATCCGCCGCGTTGGGCTCGTCGCCCACCAGGACCACCCGCACTGGATGACCACCCTCGACCGCAGGGTCACCGAGTGCCCGCTCGACTCCGACGAGCAGTCACCCTGCGGCCTTGAGGTGAAGACCCGCAGCGCCTTCAAGTCCGCCCAGTGGCACGCCGGAGCACCCGACGACGTCACCGCCCAGGTGCTGTGGCAGATCATCGTCAACGGCTACGAGCACATGCACTACGCCGTCCTCATCGGCGGCAACGACTACCACCAGGGCGTCATCCGCGCCGACGAGTACCGCGACGTCATGGCCGACATCACCACCGCCGTCGACCGGTTCTGGACCGAGCACGTCAAGGCCGAAGTCCCCCCGGCGCCGGACGGCGACGGCGAGGCCGTCACAAAGCTGCTCCGCCGCCTCCACCCCACCCGCAGCGGCTCCGTGGACGTCGACATGCACGCGGACGCCCTCGACGCCCTCCTCGCCTACGGCCGCCACCAGCGCACCGAAGCCGACGCGAAGAAAGCGAAGAACGCCGCGAAGGCCCGCATGGTCGCCGCCCTCGGCGGCGCGCAGGAAGCCCGCCTCGGCGGCGAGCGCGCCTACTCGCTGGAGCCCACGAACGCCGCACCGAAGGTCGACTTCGAGCTGATGGCCGAGCGCTTCCCCGAGGCCTACGCCGCGTGCGTCACCCCGAACCCGACCGAACGCATCGACATCGCCAAGCAGTACAAGGGGGGCATCTGACATGGGACTGCGTGAGAACGCAGCCGCCGCAGCCGGCCGAACGCTGGACGAGACCGAGCCTGCGGCCATCCGGTACGAGGTGCGTGAGGCGCCGAACCTGGCCGAGCCCGACCTCGGCGACCTCAGCAAGGACGCCGAACCCACGACCAGCGCCGTCATCGCCTGGTCCCGGGTCATGGGCGAGGTCCGCTCGATCGCGAAGAACGAGCGCTTCGACGGCGGCCGCGCCGGACGGTTCAACTTCCGCGGCATCGAGACCGCGCTGAACGCGTTCGGCCCGGCCTGCCGCAAGCACGGCGTGCTGGTGATCCAGCACAGGGTGGAGACCGAGTACCGGGACATCTCCACCAGCTCCGGCGGCCGGATGCGCGAGTGCACCGCCCTGGTGACGTTCCGGATCTACGGTCCGGACGGCTCGTTCTTCGAGTCGCAGGCCGCGGGCGAGGCATCGGACTCCGGCGGCCGGTCGACGCCGAAGGCGCAGTCGATCGCGCTGCGGACCCTCCTCATCAACAACGGGCTCGTGCCGACCGAGGACCGGGACGCCGACGCCGTCCAGTTCGAGCGGGCCGAGTCCCCGGTGCGGCCGGCCGTGTCGTACCTGGACGAGATCTGCAACCCGCAGACGAGCGCCGGGCGTCTGCGGCAGATCCACCACGAGCTGGGCACGACTCGCCAGTTGGGGGCGCTGGTCACCAACGAGGTCGGTGACGAGGAGCAGATCGGCGCGATGGTCGTGCGGATCGGCAAGGAGCGCGCCGCCGGGGGTGCCGCATGAGCGACCTCTGGTTCACCCAGCGCATGGCCGCCCTCGACTTCGAGGCGTCCGACAAGGACCCGGCGACCGCCCGGATCGTGTCCTGCGCGCTCATCCTCGTCGGCGGCGGCCTGCCCGCCGACATCCGCGAGTGGCTCGTCAATCCGGGCGTCGCGCAGGAGCCTGGCGCGATCGCCGTCCACGGCCTGACGGACGAGTACCTCGCCGAGCACGGGGCGCCGGCGGAGCAGGCGGTCGGGGAGATCGCCAAGTCGGTGGCCGAGGTCGTCGCGGCCGGCATCCCGCTCGTCGGCCACAACCTCGGCAGCTTCGACCTGAACCTGCTGAGCGCGGAATGCGGGCGGCACCTCGGCGACAGCCTCGAAGGGATCTGCCGGGCACCGCTGACCCGGGTCATCGACACCCTCGTTCTCGATAAGCACGCGGCCCCCTACCGGCGGCGGGTGAGCGAGAAGCAGGGCCCGTACCAGATGCGCACCAGCGCGGAGACGTACGGCCTGGACTGGGACGAGGACGAGGCGCACGGCGCCACCTACGACGCGCTTCAGTCCGCGCGGGTGGCGTACCGGATCGGTGCGATCGCCCACACCCGGCCGAAGGAGCGGCCGGACTGGGTGCACCGGTTGCGGAACCGGCGCGGCCCGTACGACCGGTTCAACGATCTGGCGTTCGTGACCGTCGAGGAGCTGCACCGCCGCCAGGTGGTGTGGGCGCGGGAGGACGCGGCGTCGTATCAGGCGTGGTTGCGGGATCCGGTGAAGTCGGGTGAGAAGCACGACCCGAATGCGGTGATCGACGGCACGTGGCCGCTCCGGCCCGCGCCCAGCACGACAGAGAGCGAGGCCCTGTGATGCCCGTCCTCAAAAGCACCTACCAGGACCTGCGGGCCCGCTACGAGCGGACGGCCGAGGCGCGCGACGAGGCGCTGAAGCTCGCCGCCGAACGGCTGTCGACCATCACCCGGCAGGCCGCCCAGATCGACCGCCTGCGCGACGAGCGGCCGGACGCCGTGGTGGTGGCGCCGCGTCCGCTCCCGGGCGATGCCGAGCTGCGCCGCCAGCTGCTCCTCGCGAACCGGGCGCTGGCCGAGATGCAGCAGCGCCTCGACGACCTCCAGCGCTCGCACATCGCGGACACGAAGGAGCTGCACGACCTGAGGCAGGGGGCCGCGTCGTGATCATGCCCCTTGCTGTCGGCGCCTGCTGCCTCATGGCCAGCCTCTCCGGGGCCGCGCTCATCGCCCGCGCCTGGCCGAAGCCGTCCGGTGCCCACCGGGCCCCGCACCCGATGCTCCGGCCCGTCGAGGCCCTCGACCAGTTCGAGGCGCACTGCCCGCACGAGGGCCGCACCACCCTGCACGCCCGGCTGCGGCTCGGCGGCGTGGTGTGCATGGACTGCCGCAACCCGGACGGGAGCGCCTGATGAGCATCGGCATCGTGATGGCCGCCGTCTTCGGCGGGTCCTTCGTGGTGATCGCCGCCATGGGCTGGCGGGCCACCCACACCCCGCTAACCGAGGAAGAGCGGGCCGCGCAGGCCGGCGCCCGGGTCGGTCTCCCGGCCCCGGCCGCGGACAACGTCGCAGGCGTCCGCACCGACTGGGCTGATGAGTGCGCACTGATCCTCAGCCTGCCCGAATACCAGGCCGGCGCGGACCGGCTCCTCGACGCCATTCGTGAGCAGCAGGAAGGAGAGCAGCCGTGACAGCGCCCACCCTGTTCGACACCGAGACCCCGGCCGTCCCCGCGGCGGCCGAGCCCCGGCCCACCGCCCTGCCGACCGTGTACGGCCTGGATCTTTCCTTGACCTGTACCGGCATCAGCAATGGCACTACCGCCGAAGCCCTCATCCCCGGCGACCGCGACGGCCACGACCGCCTGGAGTTCCACCGGCGCGCCATCCGCGAGCGGATCCCCGAGGACACCAGCCTCGTCGTCATCGAAGGCGTCGCCATGTCCGTCGGCTACCGGCCCGGCGTCGAGGAGATGACCTACCTCCGCGGCATCATCAAGCACGACCTGTGGCGCCGCCGGATCCCCTTCGCCACCTGCCCGCCGCAGCATCGGATCATCTACGCCTGCGGGGTGGCCAACCCGGCCAAGGACTACCCGCCCAGCCGGCGCAAGACGATGGCGAAGGGCATGGTCCGGGCGGCCGTCATCGAGCGGTACCGGGTGCCGTGCGAGGGCCGCGGCCGCTACGACCAAGCGGATTCGGTCGTCCTCGCGGCGATGGGCCTGCACTGGCTCGGCTACCCGCTGGCCGTCCTCCCGGACACGCACCGGCGGGCCCTGGACGGGGTCACGTGGCCGCTGAACATCCCGGCGGTGGCCCGATGAAAATCCGCGAAGACGTCGCCCAACTCCTGCGAGCCGGACACTCCGACCGCGGCATCGCACGCCAACTCGGCGTCCACCGCGACCAAGTCATCAAGGCGCGGCGCGCCCTCGGGATCCCCGCCGTGCCCACCCACCCCCGGCCCAGGCCCGTCGAGGAGGTCTTCCAGGCCCGCGTCGAGGAAGTCGACGGCGGCCACCTGAAGTGGACCGGATTCCGCAACGAGCGCGGCACGCCGGTGGTGAAGCACCGTGTCCAGGGCGTCCTGCGTAACGAGACCGCCTACCGGGTGGCGTGGCGGTTCGGGCACACCCGGGAACCGGAGGGCCTGGTCCTTCCCGGCTGCGGCTACGAGCAGTGCGTCGCGCCGGGCCACATGGAGGACCGGGTCATGCGAGCCGCGTACACGGCGATCTTCGGGGAGGCGGCATGAAGCACTACACCGGGGCTGCTCCCGCCACCCGCCAGCCCGCCGACTGGCGCCTCCGTGCCGCATGCCTCGGCAAGTGGAGCGCGATGCACCCGGAGAACGACGAGGCCGAGATCGAGGCCGCCAAGCGGATCTGCGGGCCGTGTCCGGTCAAGGTCGACTGCTTCTTCGACGCGGTCCACACCGGCGACATGGCCCACGGCATCCGGGCCGGGCTGCGGCCGAACGAACGCCGGGCGGTCGCGAAGGAGCTGGAGGGGCGCAAGCAGCCTGGGCAGGCCGTCTCGTCGCAGGCGGTGCCGGAAGAACCGCCGAAGAAGAGGGAGCCGGCGCAGTGCGGAACCCGCGCCGGTTATCGCCGGCATCGGGCGGCCGGTGAGGACGCGTGTGGTCCGTGCCGTCAGGCGAACACGGACGCGGACAACCGGCTGCGCCGGACCGGGACCTCGAAGGCTGCGGCGTGAGCGCCCGCGATCCGGAGCCGTGCGACGGCGTCAACGGCGACCACCACGGCGAGGTCCGCTTCTACCGAACCGGCTGGAAGTGCATCGCGCACGCGCCCCGCCCGCAGCCGCTCGGGCTCCCGGAGCCGCCGCCGTACTACAAGCGGCCGAAGCTCACGCCGGCGCAGCGGGACCAGATCCGGCGGCGGCTCGTGGATGGCGAGTTGGCGCGTGATCTGGCCGTCGAGTTCGGGGTGACGGTCGGGACCATCCGCAATCACAGCTGACTGAGTGGCCCCGGCCGCGCGAATCGGCCGGGGCACCCAACCCAAGGAGTAGCACGATGACCACCCTCACCGAGCTCATCCCACCCGACGAGCTCACCGCCGCACTCGACGCCGGGCACATCACCCGCAAACCACACCCCCACCTGCCGCTGTCGATCTACACCTACACCCGGGCCGCCCAATACCAGCAGGCCTGGAACACCGCCACCCTCCGCTGCCGCGGCCTCATCGCCGACGACACCACTGGGCAGATCATCGCGTGGCCGTTCCCGAAGTTCTTCAACGTCGGCGAACACCAGCAGGGCCGTACCTACGCCCCGCCCCTGCCTGAGGGCGAGCCGTTCCGCGTGTACGACAAGGTCGACGGCAGCCTCGGCATCGTCTTCCACTACGACGGCCGCTGGCATGTTGCGTCCAAGGGCTCGTTCACCAGCGAGCAAGCCATGTGGGCGCAGGCGTGGCTCATGACGAGCGACACCAGCAACCTCATCCCCGGCACCACCTACCTGTGCGAGATCGTCTACCCCGGCAACCGGATCGTCGTCGACTACGGCGACCGCGAAGACCTCGTCCTCCTCGGCGCCTACCGGGACAACGGCCGCGAGGCACAGCTGGAGTGGGCCGCACCGGACTGGGAGCCCATCGGGTCCGTCGTCCGTTCCTGGCGGATGCTGCCGCTGGCCGACCTGGTGAAGCTCGCCGAGGCCAACACCCGGCCCGACGGCACCCCCACCTCCGGGATCTCCACCGAGGGCTACGTCATCCGCTACGCCAACGGGCTCCGCGCGAAGGTGAAGCTGTCCGAGTACGTCCGCCTCCACAAGGTCCTCACCGGCATCACCGAACGGGACATCTGGCGCATGGTCGGCATGCAGCGGTACGCCGACCAGCCCGCGAAGCTCGTCGCCAAGGCCCTCGGCTGCCCGGTCGGCGAGGTGGCCGCTGTCCAGCAGACCGGGGCGTCGCCGCTCGCCGCGCTCCTCGACGCGGTCCCCGACGAGTTCGACCAGTGGGTGAAGTCGGTCGCGGCCCGGCTGGAGTTCCAGGCCCGTGAGCTCGGCAAGCAGACCGCCGAAGCGTATGCGGCGATCTCCCACCTCGGCGCGGACCGCGGAGTGTTCGCGCGGGCGGCTCAGCAGATCGAGGACCGGGCGGTCCGTGCCTGCATGTTCCTGCTCCTCGACGGGCGACCGACGGGGCTGCACCTGTGGCGGGCGGTGAAGCCGGAGGCCGCGGCGCCGTTCGTCGTGGACGACGACACCTGAGCCATCTGAAGCCGGCGGCCGCCCCCAGACGCCCCGCGTCACGGCCGCCACCCGGGCGCCGTCCCGCCCTTCCCCCCGCCGCTCAGCGGGACGGCGCCCACCTTTCCGACCAGCCGCACACCACCAGCACCACCAACCAGAAAGGCACCACGTGACCATCACCAGCCACAACCCCGGCACCCACCTCACCGGCCCCGACCGCACGGCCACCGCCCAACAGGCCGCCGAGCTGTACGTGCAGGGCTGCACGATCCAGTCCGTTGCCCGGCAGATCGGCCGCTCGTACGGGCTCGCGCGGGAGTTGCTGTTGGAGGCTGGCGTGACCCTGCGGGCCCGCGGCGGGGGCCGCCGGAGGCAGTGACGGGTCCGCAACACCAGGAAGCCCCGCACTCCGGTGCGGGGCCGTACGACGAGGAGGAGACGGTGTCAGGACTCGGCGATGTTCTTCGCAGCGGCGATGTCGCGCTGCTCCCTGCGCCAGCGCGCGACTTCCTTCTTGATGTACATCCGCAGGTCGTCCGAGCGGGAGATGCCCTTGGCGTCGCATGCCTCTTGGTACGCGCTCCAGTCGTCGTCGGAGACACGCACTACTCGGTTGGGCATGGGGTCGCGGGCTGCCATGGCAAAAGGCTAGCTGATCTGCGGGCGACTAGTCGACACCGCGCATTGCGTCACAGGTGCGTCATGGTCGCAGAACGCATATGCAATTTGCCACCAGCGGCGGTAGGATCTAGGGCAGGCAGGGCATCGACCAAGCCGCCCTGAACTGGGGGTTCATCTCGCATGCCCTGACCAGCACGACCGAGAGAAGGACCGTTGAGCCTCGAAGCCACAGTGTGGGCACTCAAATACGCACCCCCCATGCCCCCGCAGCTTCTCGGCACCCTGTTCGGCCTCGCCGACCACGCCGACAAGCACGGCCGCAGCGCGTACCCCTCGGTGCGCACCCTCGCCGCGTACGCCTGCAAG
Source organism: Streptomyces sp. NPDC051987 (assembly GCF_040680735.1). Lineage (NCBI taxonomy): Bacteria > Bacillati > Actinomycetota > Actinomycetes > Kitasatosporales > Streptomycetaceae > Streptomyces > Streptomyces sp. NPDC051987. The sequence continues at coordinate 13,202 of NZ_JBFAXI010000055.1, forward strand.
GCGGAACGGTCCGTCCAGCGCGACCTCAAGGAGCTGGCCAAGCTCGGTCTCATCCGCGACGGGGACCAGTCGGCCGCCGCGCACATCCCGCAGGAACGGCGCCCGCACGTCTACGACCTCGCGATGGAGATCACCGTCCCGGGCGGTCGCGCCGGCGCCGACGAGGTGACGCGGACGTCACGGGTGACGCTGGCGTCATCCCGTGCGCGCGGTGGCCGCAAAGGTGCAGCTCAGTACGAGGTAGGGGTGACGCCCACGTCAGGGGTGACGCCCACGTCACCCCCCGACGCCCACGTCACCCCCGGGGTGACGCCCACGTCCGAGTGGGGTGACGCCCACGTCGCCGGTGGGGTGACGCCCACGTCACCCAAACCGTCCTTTGAACCACCCACTAACCGTCCTATGAACCGGGGGGAGCTCGCGCTCGTCGCGAACACCGCCTCCGACACGGACTGGCCCGAAGGTCCCCCCGCCCCCATCGACATCGACGGCTTCACCGTCAGCGACTCCATGCGCCGGTGGGCCAACGGCGTCTACCCCGACTTCGACATCCGGTTCTCCACCCAGCAGTTCATCCGCCACTACCGCTCCACCGGCACCCGACGCCCCAACTGGTCCGAAGCCTGGCGCAAGTGGATCGCCGAAGACGCCGAACGCAGCGCACGCCGACAACCGCGCAGCAACCCCAGCCACCAACAGGCCGAGACAGATGCCTGGTTCGAACGCTCCCTCGCCCGCGCCCGAGCCCGCGATCAAGCCGCCGCAGAAGGAGGCACCGCATGACCAACGAAGAAGCCGCAGTCCTCTGCCGCTACGTCCGATCCCTCTGCCCCGCCCAACGCTTCGACGAATTCACCGCCGACGTCTGGCACGACCTCCTCTACCCCTTCCACCTCAACGAAGCCCGCACCGCCGCCGTTGCCATCGCCTCCACCCAGCCATTCGTCTCACCCGGAGAGATCGCCGCTCACGTCCGCCGCACCCGCGCCGACCGACTCCACCGCCACACCGACCCCACCCCGGCAGCCGACCCCGACAACGTCCACGCCTACCAGGCCGAGCTCCGCGCCACCCGAGCCGCCGTCGCCACCGGCCAGCAGGAACCCGCACAGCACGAACTCACCGCCGGGCCCATGCACCCCGACGTTGCCGCCCGCCTGAAGACCCTCGGGTCGTACGTCCCCCGCCAAGTCGACGAGGCCCTCGACGAGTACCGGCCCGTCAAGGCCGCCCGCCGCGCCGCCCTCACCACGGGCCAACCCGACGCGCTCGCCGTCGACTGCGACTGGTGCCATGCCCCGGCCGGCGAGCCCTGCCGCTCCCGCCGCATCGTCCCCGGCGGCGGCGCCACCTCGAACAAGCGCCGCACCACCCCGCACCCGTCCCGCGTCGACGACGCCCGCGACGCCCAGACCCAGCAACCGGAGGCCGACACCGCATGAACGACCACCCCGTCCACCGCGACGACATCACCGCCCTCAAAGCCGACGGCGACCTCCAGACCTACATGCGCAGCCTCATCCGGCCGACCAAAAGCACCGCGCCCGAGCCTCGCGGACGCAAGGTCCGCTGGGGCCAGATCCCCATCCCGCCCGACCACAAGCCCGGCGCATGGCCAACCGGCACCCAGCCCCCCGGACCACCACCCGAACGCGACTACCCACCCGAAGCCTGGGCCGACGCCGTACGCCGCTACCGCACCGAGACCCGCCACCAACTCGACCAGGAGGACCAGTGCCCGCCGCCCCGCCACCCGAAGGAAAGTGCCACCGCTGCAAGCAAACCCGGCCCCTCTTCGAACGCAAGCCCGACCACGACTGCATCGACAGCATCGGGCGCGTCGACCTCATCGAAGCCGCCCGCCTGATCGCAGAAATCGAAGACCAGGGCGACCACTGGTGCACCCGCCGCATCGAAGGCCTGCCACCCGTCAAGCTCTGCGTCCGCTGCCACGACGCCGACGCCACCGAGGAAGCCCAGCACGTTGCGGAGCACCAGCTGTGACCCCGCTGGAACGGCTCCTCGCCGAAGAACTCCCCACCGGCACCTTCGGCCACGCACTTCCGCCGCCCCAGCCCGGCCACCGGCCGCCCGCCCGCTGGACGCCCGAAGAACAAGCCCAGCACTGGGCCGACCTCGGCAAAGCCCTCCAAGGCTGGCACTGGCAAGACGACACCAGCCTCTCCAAAAAGCGCCGGCACCTCCGACTCGTGCGACGCGCCGAAGCCGCCTGACCACCAGCCCGGCCAGCCGTCCCACCACCCGGCCCGGCCAACGCAACCCACCCCAACACCACCAACTGACCCGCCATTCAGTAAGGAAACCGGTCATGACCAGCACTGATCCCGACCTCGACACCATCGAAGCCCGCGCCAACGCCGCCACGGCCGGACCGTGGAACATCGAACTCGACTACTGCGACTGCTCCGAGTACGGCTGCTCGCACGCCCCGTTCGCCGTCGGCTTCGGCCCGTTCACCTCGTTCGAGAACACGACCGACCGGCACCACTACGACGCCGAGTTCGTGGCCGCCGCCCGGACGGACGTGCCGGCGCTCGTCGCCGAGATCCGCCGCCTCCGCGCCGCCGCAGCCGCCGAACTCCTCCCCGCCTGGGAAGCCATGTACGAGCCCGGCAACGTCTCCGACTACCTCATCGGCTACGCCAACGACGAGCACGCGGCGAAGGGCGCAGCAGAGGCGTGGTTGCGGTCGCAGAAGGACGAGGTCGGCCGTCTGGAGTGGGTGCCGCAGCGTCCGCTCGACGGGTACGACCAGGAGGCGGAGCTGATCGAGCGGCACGGCGACGGCGTGGACACGGGGCCGGGGATCACCGTGCGGCGTCGCTGCGCCGTTGTGCCGGCTGCTGGCGGGGCGGGCGAATGACCACCATGACCGACACCCCCCTGCTCGCCCAGCTCGGCGCCTCCCGCATCCCGAACGGCCTGACCGTCCTCGACACCTACTGCTGCTCCGGCGGCATGGCCGTCGGCTACTGGCTGGCCGGCTTCGACGTCGTCGGCGTCGACATCGACCCCCAGCCCAACTACCCGTTCACATTCATCCAGGGCGACGCGATCGAGTACATCCGCGCCCACGGCCACGAGTACGACCTGATCCACGGCTCCCCGCCCTGCCAGGCCAAGTCGAACCTGAACGCCTACAACCACAAGATCTATCCCGAGCTGATCCACCCGACCCGCGACGCCATGCTCACCACGGGCCGCCCGTTCGTCATCGAGAACGTGGAGCCGGCACTCTCCGACCTTCGGGATCCGATCACCCTGTGCGGTCCGATGTTCGACCTGATCATGTACCGGCACCGGCTGTTCGAGACCGGGGGCGGCCTCACCCTCACCGCGCCGGAGCACCCGCGGCACGTCAAGCTCTGCACCCGCAACGGCTACCTGCCCACCCCCGAGAAGCCGTTCATGTCCATCCACGGCGGCAAGCACTCCAAGGCGTGGCAGCGCGCGGCGTGCGACGCCATGGGCATGCCGTGGATCAAAGTCCCCGAGGACGCCCGCGGGGAGCAGGTCCGGCTCGGGATCCGTGAGGTGTGCGAAGCGATCCCACCCGCGTTCGCCCGGTGGATCGGGGAGCGCGCCGCCGAGCACATCCTCAGCCGCCGCCTGCCCGCCGCCGCATGACCTCGTGCGCGGTCGCCCCCTCGCAGCAACCGAGGGGGCGGCCGGCACCCGACACTCTCACAACCCAAGGAGCCACATGGCCACCAACCCGCGTCAGCCCGCCTACGACGCCGTGTTCGCGTACATCCGGCAGCAGCCAGTCGACTTCCTTCCGGCCACCGTGGTCGACCGGAATGCCATGATCTGGCGGGCGGTGAACGCCGCGCTTGACGCCGTCCCGTCTGTGCCGGCCTCGTTGCCGGATCGGGCCGTGTTGCGCGACCGCATTCGCCGCGCTGTCTGCGAGGCCGAGGGCTTCACGTGGGACTCCGACATGCTGGAGCCCGACGAGTACGGCGAGGTCGCCGACGCGGTGCTGGCTGTGCTGCCGTCCACCGGCCGGGCCGCCGTCCTGCGGGAGGTGGCTGACTGGCTGAAGGTGTGGCGGCCGGAGTTCTTCGAACGGTGGGCCGTCGCCGAGCAAGATCGGTACGAGGGCGGCGTAGACGACGCTGCCGACGAGCTGCGCCGGTTGGCGGCCGAGCCGCAGCAGACCCAGACCGAGACGCCGAGCATGCGGCTGGGCCGCCGTTCCATGGACGCCCTCGCGCGCAAGGTGACCGGCGAGCCGGACCCCTACGAGGCGACGACCGGGCACCTGGCCACCTGCCTGACCGTCGCCGGGGGTGCAGCCGATCCGGACTGCGGATGCGCCGCCGCCCCTGTTGTGCCGGTGGAGGCTGCGGCAGACAACGAGGGGGCCGAGCAGTGAGCAGCAGCGGAGGCTTCACCGGGATCAGCATCGCGGGCCGGTGGGAGTGCGGGGCCTGCGGCGCCTCGGGCGATGCGTGGTGGGACGAGGACGAGGGGCCCACCCTGCACGACGAGAACGGGCAGCCGTTCGACCCCGCCGACCACGTGTGCGGGGAGGGCTGACCGTGAGCCGCGCGCCGTTGTTCGCCGACGCCATCAACACCCTCACCCAGCTCTTCTACGCCGGCGCCGCGTGGCTGCTCCTGGCCGCCATGTTCGCAACGATCGCCCTGTACGCGGTCACCGTCGTCGTGTGGACGGTCTGCCGTGCCGTCTGGAAGGCCGCACGGTGGCGTCCCAGCGGCCCGTCGTGGCGTCGTGGGCGGCTCCGGGCCCGAATCCACGCCGCACGCGCTACACGAGCCCCACGGAGGCGCACAGAGCCTCAGGGCTACCAGGAGGCGGCATGAACGCCCGCTACCGCAAGCAGATGCGCCTTCGATCCCGCCACGCGCGGCGCGGCCACACCCCCTGGTGCCGCTGCCCAGAACCGCAGCAACGCGCGCTCATCGCCTTCCGCCGCTGGAAGGCCAGTGGCAGGCCGTTGCCGACCCGCACCGTCCGCATCCCCACCCGACGCATCACCCAGTGAACCCGAAGGAGATCCACATGGGAATGTCCACAGACGCGATTCTCGCCTACGGCTACGACCTCGGCGGCGGAGACGGCTGGAAGATCAACGGCCTCGGCGAGTACGGCGAACTGCCCACCCTCGACTGGTACGACCCCGACGGAGACGAGGACTTCGAGGAGGCCATCGAACGGCGCCTCCTCGCGCAGATCGCCGACTTCACCGAGACCGACTGGCAGGTCGACGGCTACTACGACCGGAAGGAAGAAGCCCTCACGCGGCTCGGCGTGAAGCTCGTCAGCCACTGCTCCTCCGAGTACCCGATGTGGGTGCTGGCCGCCTACTCCAAGACCGCGTGGCGCGGAAGCCCGATCCTCTTCGATCCCGCCGAACTCGGCACCGTGCCGTCCGACTGGGACGACAAGCTGCGCGCCGCCGTTGCTGCTCTCGGCATCACGCCCAAGCAGTTGCGCCCGCAGTGGGTGCTCTGCTCGGACTGGGGCTGACCACACCCGCCGCCTGACCCCCTCGCCTGCCTGTTGGGCCGTCTGCGCGGCGGCCCAACCACACCACGGAGCACCCGCATGACCGACCAGCCCACCGAAGAAGTCCGGCAGCAACTCCTCGCCGCCCTCAACGGCCAAGCCCCCGCCATCGTCTGCTACACCCGCTGCTGGCCCTGCCAGTTCGACCAGCACTACACCCCACCCCAGCCGCACCCGTGGGCCGACGACGAAGACCGCGAACACGCGAAGGCGACAGGCCGCCCCGAACCGACCGGGAACTGCGCGTGCTCGTGCGCCCGGCAGCCGGAACAGGCCCAGCCGTGACCGCCGTCCAGCTCGCCCTCTGCGATCCCGACTGGGCCGACCTCACCCCCGTACCCCGACCCCGCCGCGGACGCGGCCGGCGGCTCCGCGAACGCGAGAAACACGACCTGCGTGGCCAAGGACTCACCAACCGGCAGATCAACCGCATCCGCACCATCCGACTCGCAAGCCAGGAGTACCTGTGAGAAACCCCGGCGTCGAAGGCCAACCCCTCAGCCCCGGCCAACTCGCAGCCCTCCGTCTCATCGCCGCCGGCTACACCAGCCGCCAAGCCGCCCACCGGCTGAACACCACCGAGACCGCGGTCAACCTGCGCCTGAAGGAGGCCGTCGTCCGGCTCGGCGCCCGGTCACGGACACACGCCGTCGTCATCGCACTACGGCGATGCGTCATCCGCTTCGACGAGATCGAACTCCCCGACCAGCAGCAGGAGACCGCAGCATGAGCGACCGCATGATCGAAGTTCACGGCCGTTGCCCGGCCTGCGGCAACAGCACCCTGTTCCTCGGCGACGGCGGCCACATCACCTGCTCCCTCGTCGACTGCCCACGCCCCGACCTCGTCAACGAAGTCATCGGCGAGATCGGCGACGCACGCCAGCACGCCGCGTACACGTTCTGCTCGCAGCTCGTCGGGCACGTCACGATGGCCGCGTTCGCCAGGAAGAGCACCGAGAAGATCACCGCTGTCGCGCACCGGGCCGAAGCGGTCGCCTATGCCAACGAGCAGAAGAAGCGCGCCGACACGGCGGAGGGGACGCTGCAGGAAGTCCTCGACGCGTTCGAGGCGTACTGGTCGCGGTCCAGCTACGACGGGCCCGGCATGTCGGCCGTCCAGCCCGAGCACTTCCAAGGCTGGCGCGCGCTCCTCGACCAACCCGCGCCCGGCCCGGCCACCGTCCGACCGGGCCTGCGTGAACGACACCACGCCCAGTGGGCGGCCCTCACCGACACCGAACGCGCCGCACGCCTCGCCGAACTCGACCAATACGACGAACCGACACCCGGCCCGGCCATCACACAGCATCCCGACGTCCTCCGCGAACGCGCCGAGACCGACATGCACACCCTCGCCGAGGAGCACGAGGAGCAGTCCAGTGCCTGAACTCCGCGTCCTGCCCCCACGCCTGCCGGCCACCACTCGGGCCAGGCTCCGCTTCGAGTGGCACGTCGACCAACTCGGCGCGTGGCTGTGCGGGCACCACTCCACGGGCGCGGCGGTGTGGCTGTGGCGGGCCTGCCGGATGCTGTGACGACGGCCGCCCGCGCGTGGCATCCTGGATTCGGCTCGGCTCCAACCGGCTACCGGGTGTCCTCATTGGCGTGAGACCCCGACCGCCCCGCTCCTGACTGCGTAGGACGCGGGGCGGTCGCATGTCCGGACAGCAGTGCGCCCCGACCGGGTATGACCGGCCGGGGCGCAGCAGCGTGTGGGATCAGGGCCGCCAGTCCTCCGTGACTCTCGGATCGATGAGGTCGGCCGCAGCCCCCTGACCACTGCCGCGCAGCTTCTCGGCCAGAGCCTCGGCCGTCTCCGCCTCATGAATGTCCAGCATCAGCGTCACGGAAGCGTGGACCGGGGGCGGGACGTTGCCCTGCCACGCCACCGTCGCCATCTCGTACAGGTTGTCGCGGGCGCTGGACTCACCCGCCTCGCCCTTGAGTTGCTGTTCTGCCATGGCTGGCTCTCCTTGCTGCTTCTCGGCGAGGTCGGTCCGCTTGCCCTGCTGCTTCGGGTTGGCCGCGAACCAGGCGGCCACCTCGTCGGCGCGGTACTGGGTCTTCGTGGAGCCCTCGACCGGGACCGGCTGAGGGAAGGAGGCGCTGCGCCGGTACGTGTGCAGTGCTGACCGGCTGACCCCGTGCTCCTGCTCGATCTGCTTCAAGGTGATCAAGCGGCTCCCCTCGCTCTCAGGGTTCTCGGGCACGGCTACATCCTCCCCGAACTTCTGGACAATGTCCATAAGTTCTGCCACTGTGGAACGGCACCAACAAGTACGCCCCGGCGGGAGTTGCACCTCCCGCCGGGGCCAGCCATTCACCTGCCGTGAACAGGAGAAATGACCGTGGAGCAGCGTACCCACGCCAACCCCCAAGAGCCCAGCCCCTCACCCTGGTCACCCCCGCCCGGCCGCATCCTCAGCGAACCCGCCACCGTCGCCCAATGCCGCGCCGACTACGAAGCCGCCGCCGACGTCCGCCGCGTCATGAGCAACCAGGACGCAAGGCAACGCTGATGGGCCTCTTCTTCGGACGCGGCCAGACCACGCGCGCCTACCCGGCCGCCGGCACCTCCGTCACCGGGGCGGCCTCCCGATTCTTCCGCGCCAAGACCACCGGCGCCCGCCGCGCCGACCGCCAAGGACAAGCCTGGGAGGACCGAGACCGGGCCCAGGACCGAAAAGGCGGCTGGTACCGCCCCGCCCGCTAACCCCACCCCACAGACGCCCGGCCCTCGCGCACCGTTCCCCCACGGCGCGGGGACCGGGCTCACCCCTGGCTCCGGAGGAGCACCGTGAAGAAGCTGACCGGAGGACAGATCACCGTCCTCATCCTCACCACAACCCCCATGGTTGCGGTCGGGGTCGGCGGAGCCGTCGGCACCTACGCCAACGCGGCCAGCGTCCTCCACCGCAAAGAAACCGCCCTCGGCGTCGTCGCCGCCGGCGAAGGCGCAACCCTCGTCGCCGCCCTCGTGATGATCGTCGTCACGATGCTCGGCCAGACCGCGCCCACCGTCATCCGCTCCGCCCTGTGGCTCCTCCCGGCCGCCGCCGCCGTCATGGGCCTCGCCATTGCCCCCACCACCACCGAGAGAGTCGTGTTCGCCCTCACCCCGCTCGCCATGACCGCGAGCGCCGAAGGCATCAGCCTCCTCGCCCGCCGCATCGTCGTGCACCGCACCGGTGAGGACATCGAAGCCCAGCGCCGCAACGCCGCAGTGCTGCGCCGGATCGCCTTCCACCGGGCCCGGGCCGAGCGGCATCCGTGGAAGTGGGTGCGCGCCTACTCGGAGCTGGTGGCGTGGCGGCTCATGAGCCGTGCCGGGGAAGGCGACGCACGGCTCGGCTCAGAGCTCATCGCAGTCCAGCGTGGCCGTCTCACCGAGGGCGCCGATGAGGCGCTCGCGGACATGCTCACCGGCCGCCCGGCTCACCCCGAACTTCCTCCGACTCACACCGCCGTGAGCCCTGAGCCTGAGCCCCGTGAGCCTGAGCCTGCCGACTACGAGACGACCGTCACCACCGCCCTCCACGTCACCGGCGGCGAGCCCCGGCCCGCGTTGGCCGACCCCGTCCAGCCTCCTGCCGCACCGGCTGACCAGCAGGGATCACGTGAGCCCGTCTTGAGCCCGGCCGAGCCGATCCTCGCGAGCCACCCCGAGCCGACCGGCGAGCCCGGCGAGCCGGAGAGCGACGACATCGAGCAACAGATCACCACGCTGGCTCACCGGCTCAGGTCCGGCGACCGGCTCACCAAGACCACCGCGGCTCAGCTCCTCGGCGTGAGCCAAGCCACCGCCGGCCGACGGCTCAAGGAAGCCCGGGCCCGCATCGGAGAAGGGACAGGGCAGTACCTGTGAGCATCGAACCCGGAGCAGACGAGCTGCGGATGCGGGCGCTCCTGAAGCAGCGCATCGACCCGAAGCCAGCCGACTGGTGGGAGCCGAAGCCCGAGCCCGCCGAACCGGACGACGAGCCCGAGCTGGAGACCGCCGGCCGGCCGCCCGTGTTCGCCCCCGCTCCCGCCTACTGGCCGCGCCCCCACGTGCCCGCGGTACTCGTCCACGCTCCCGAGCGGGCGGCCGCCGCGATCAGCCCCCGCACCCGCCGCCTGCTCTACAACGCCTCCGCCGCCGGCGCCGGATGGGGCCTCGGCCTCTACCAGCGGTTCGCGTGGGCCCTCAACGACTGCGGCACCAGCCAAGGCGTCCCGGCCGCGCTCGTCCTCGGCATCGGCGGTGCGCTGGTCATCGCCCACGTGTGGGACCGGCGCACCCGCCACTGGTGGCCCGGCATCGCCTGGGTTGCCCGGATCCCCCTCGCCACCGCGCTCCTCGCGCTCGCCCTGTACGCGCCCGCCGCGCCCTGACCTGGAGACATCATCGTGATCGAGCACATCACCGCGGCTGCCCCCGCCATCAGCGTCGAGGGCGGCCGGATCCTCGGCACCGTCGGCGCCGGAGGCATCGCCACCGCCCTCACCGTCATCCTCGTCGCCGGGATCCGCGAGCCGAAGGGCGCTGCCGCCGGTGCGGCCCCAGGCGGGCAGGGCGGCGGCGGGAAGAAGTCGCGGCTGCGCAAGCGCCTCACCTCCGACCAGGCCCAATGGGTCGGCGTGGCCGCCGGCACCCTCTACATGACCGCCGGATCAATCTGGACGATCGGAAAGAACGTGTCCGACGCGTTCGCGACGGTGTTCACCGGCGGCGGGTTCGGGCAGGCCGGGCTGGGCGCGGTGTCGCTGCTGCTCGGCGGGGTCATGTACTTCCGGGAGCTGTCGCCGGGGAAGGCGGCGTTGACGGGGATCGTGGCGGCCGGGGTGTGGGCGCAGGCGGGTGGGATCTGGGGGCTGCCGCAGGCGGTGATCCTGACGGGTGCGCACGCGATCGGACTCCTCTAGTGAAGATCGTTAAGAAGATGGGGGAGCACCTACCCCCCTGGCTGACCAGTGAAATCCGCCCGGTCCTCGCCTTCACCGGCGCGGGCCGGGCGCTCGCCATCGGATCCCACGTCCTCGCACGCCGCGCCTGGCACACGCTCGGCGAGCACCTCAGCGGCCTGGAACGGCTCGGCGCACTCGCCGGCGGCGGATACGTCACCGTCTACTGCTGCGCGCAGGCCCCGCACATCGCCGAGTTCGCCGCCCCCGGCGCGGTCGTCGCCTGGTGTGTGGCCGCCTGGTGGGTCGCCCCGCCAGCCCCGGCCACGCCGGAGCAGCCGGCCGAGGAGGAACCGGCGGTCGAGCAGCGGCCCGCGCCGGAGGACGTCCGCGCGGCCACCCTCGACTGGATCCGCGAGCGCATCGGCGACCGGCAAGGCGTCCACCTCCGCGACCTTCTGGAGCACGCCCAGGCGCACGGCATGTTCGAGGGCCTCGACGTGAGCGGGCTCCGCGGCCACCTGGAGCGGTGGCAGATCCCCGTCCGTGACCGCGTCCGCGTCCGCGGCCTGGGGGTCACCGTCGGCGTCTACCGGGACGACCTGCCGCCCTTCCCCGACCGGGATTCCCAAGACCCACCGAATCCCGAACTACACGCCGCGTGAACTGCGAAACTACAGCCTGAACTACAGCCCGCTACACGGGCGACTACAGCCCGGAAGAGGGGACCCCGATGCCGTACGTGTACCGCTGCCGCAGATGCCGCGCGTCGTCCCCTCCCGGGCCGCGCCGGCAGGCTGAGGAGTACCGGCAGCAGCACCGGGACATCGAACACGGCGGCCTGGTCCCGGACGGTGAGGCCATCGTGCGGGTGGCCGGCAGTGCACCAGATCCGGACGGCCGGTATGTGAGCACGGGCGCTGTCGTGGCGCTGCTGGTCGTGCTCGCGGTTGGGTCGTTGCTGGCGCGTCTGCTCGGCCACTGACCGTCGGCGGGCGTGTCACACTGCGCCCAGGCCCGTCGCCCGGAAGGACCCCCGATGCCCCAGACCATCTCCGTGCCCCCGCACCGGCCGCTCGCCGAGGCCGACTACACCCCCGCCGACCGTCGCGACCTGGACCGGTGGGAGGCGCTGCAGCCGGACAATGAGGGCGAGTTGCCGAAGGTGACGTTCAACTCGGCGGCTTGATGGCACACTGGACGGCGAGTCGAGTTACAGGGCCCAGCAGGCTCCCCCGTCCTGCTGGGCCTTCGCCATTCCCGGGGCGGGTTGTCGGTGGCTGGCGCTACGATCCGGGCACTCGACCGGTCCTTGGGGGGATCATGCGTAGAACCGTGGCTGTTTGTCTGCTCGCCTGTCTGGCGCTCGCTGGCTGTTCCAACTCCGGCAGCAGCGCCGACGCGAAGCCGAGTCCGAGGAAGACCGTCAGCAAGGAAGCCGCCTTCCTCAAGGCCGTCCACACCGCCAACCTCAGGAGCTGGACGGACAAGGGCCCCACCGACGATGAGCTGCTGGAGTATCCGCAGCAGTGGTGCGACGGCCTGGCCGCGGGTCACAGCGTGAAGTGGTTGTTCACGATGTTCGGGGACGGGGGTGGTCTGTATCCGATCGGGGAGCACTGGGGTACGTACAAGGCGGATGCGAATGCAGTGTTGGTGATGGGTGTGAGGGCGTACTGTCCGGAGAATCTGGCGGACGTCAAGGAGCAGCTTCGGGCGTCCGGGGACTACTGATCGGCGTCGTGCAGTGGCCCCGCTCGGTGCCCGGGCGGGGCCTTCGTCATGCGGTGGGCGCGTCAGGTCGCCACTCGTCGCGGTAACCGGGGTGGTCGGCGTATGGCAGTGCGAGAGCGCGGAGCACTGGCTCAGCCCACGACCCGAGCCGTGACCAGTTGTTGTATGGGCGTGGCGAGGGGCCACGCCTCAGGAGATTCAACATGGCCTGCTGAGTGATGAGGTTGTCGACCGCCTCGCACCCGGCAGCTCCTGAAGCGTATGCAGGCCCCGAGACGCCGTAGACGCTTCGGATGCGTGCACCCTCCTCGGCGTAGCGGTCATGAAGGAACCGCGCCAGTTCGGCGGTCATGGTGTGGGCTCCTCGTCCGGGCGTCGTGGGCTGTGCCCGTATTCCTCGACCGTCACGTTGTACGTCGTCCCCTGATGCTCGACGCCCACCCACTGGGCGCGCGGGCCGGGATCCTCGTCCGGGCGCACCGAGCCCGCGCTCTCCCGGTGGCGGTGCAGTTTCGCCGCCGCCTTGAAATCGTCCGCGATGGGCAGCACGTTCAGGTTGTGCAGGTACGCCGTCTCGATGTCGGGGCCTCCGCAGATCACGCACCGCAGGATCACGCAGTCGAGCGCGTCTCCGCCGGGGATGTACGAGAGGCGCAGCCCGTCGCGTGGCTCGTCGAACGAGAGGCGGCTCTCGTTCGCCAGCCAGTTCCTCAGCTCTTCGTGGTCGCTCATGTGGTGGTCTCCTCGCTGCTCGCCGGGCGCTCGCGGCGCTTCCGGTTGACCCGCTCGTGCATCAACTCGATGAGCACGTCGGACCGCGAACGCCCCTCCTCGATCGTGGCGTCGAAAGCCGCCCGCAGCTTCGGGTCCGCTCGGAACGTCACGGCTTTGGTCTGCCCCGTGGCGGGTCTCCCGCCCTTGCGCCCATGGAGCATTCGACCATCAGCGTCGGGGCGGATCGCATTCCACTGAGGGTTCTCTCGCCCAATCGCCTCAGCTTCTGCTGCTTCTGCCTCGGCCCGCGTCGCCTTCCACTCGATCGTCCGCTTGCGAACGTCGGACCACCACGCCTTCTGGCGGGCGTGGTAGGCCCAACGGACTTCGGGATCGTTGGTGATGCCGACGTACAGCAAGCCGCCAGATTCGTTGAAGAGGCGATAGAGGGCGGTGCGTTCAGTAGCCGTCTCGGTCACTGAGCTGCCCGCCCTTCCGCGATCAGTCGCCTGACGGTCTCTCGGCTGTAGCCGGTGGCTTCGATGATGTCCTTCTGCGGCATGTGGTCGGCGGCCTGGGCGAGGCCTCGGGCGCGTGTGCGCTCGGCTTCGGCGATGGCCTTGTCGTAGGCCTCGCGGATCTTGGTGACGTCGTCTCGGGTGACCATCACGCCAGTATGCCTAATCGAGTAGGCCTAGTCTACTTGACATGCCTCATGGATTAGGCCTAATCTATTAGGCATAAGGGACGGCGCACCGAGGGGGACCCGATGAGGCACACCAAGAACGAGACCAGCACCACCACCCTCACCCGCCTCATCAAGGCCCTCGACGCCAAGCACCCCGTCACCATCACCTACACCAAGGCCGACGGCACCGAGACCATCCGCACCATCGAGATCCAGGACTTCGTCATCAGCCAGGCCGGCGACATCCTCATCAAGGCCCTCGACCGCGAGACCGGCGAGATGCGCACCTGGCGCCTGGACCGCCTGGTCTCCTACACCATCCACCGGACCGCCTACGTCATCGACCAGCCGGCCGCCGACGAGCCCCGCACCGGCCACGGCCTCGCCACCGTCACCGTGCTGTACCCCGTCGACCTGCCCGTCCTCGCCCGCGTCGAACTCCTCGCCGACGCCCTGGCCGCCTAGGAGCCCGCCATGCCCCGTTCCGAACACCTCGCCGACATGCACCCCGACGACCTCCGCGACCAGCGTGAGGCCTGCCTCCTCCTCACCACCGACGACTACGCCGGCACCGACCGCGTGAAGGAGTTCCACGCCGACTACGCCGACCGAATCAGCGACGAACTCGACAGCCGCAACGACTGACACCCATCCGAGAGGATCAACCATGGCCCACACCATCCGCTGCGCCCACGACGACTGCCCCGAACTGTCGACCATCGCGTCGTTCAAGCCGAAGCCCCGCGAGCAGCAGGCCGCCGACCATCGGCGCGCTCTCGCCGCCGAGGGGTGGAGTGACGTGGAGGGCCGGGACTACTGCCCCGACCACGACCCGCGCCAGCCCGACGCCTGACCCCCGCCGTACGATCCACCCAGCCACCGAAAGGAACCCGCCGTGGCCGAGCTCCCGAACCGCCTCACCGCCACCCCTGCCGAGGTCGACGCCCACCTCCGCGCGATCCTCGCCGAGGACGTCTACCTCCGCTACCAGCAGGCCATCGGCGACCACGCCATTGGGCAGACCGTCGAGGACGTACAGGCGGTGCGCGCGGCAGCCGACAACGAGGGCCTCTTCAACAACGACTGGCGGGAGGGCTGGGACGACGTCATCGACCGGATCGACCCTGACCGCGACAACGGCCCGTACCCGGTGAAGCTGATCGAGTTCCCCGACGCCTGACCCTGCCCCGCACAGCAGAGAGCCCGCCCCGGCGCCACCCCGGAGCGGGCTCTCCTGCTGTCCCCACACCAGCCATCAGTATCCACGATCACCAACCGCCCTATCATCATGAACAACAAACACCACCAGGAGGGCGGACATGGCCAACCCCAACCAAGACGCCCGCTCCGGCAACGGCCAATACGTACGCACACCCGAAACCGCCGCCCGCGACGCCCAAGCCGCCGAACTCCGCGCCCAAGGCCGGACCCTCCAACAGATCGCCGACGAACTCGGCTACGGCGACAAGAGCAACGCCCTGCAAGCCGTCCGCCGCGCCCTCCGCGAGATCGTCCAAGGCCCCGCCGAGAAACTCCTCGCCATCCACATGGAACGCCTGGAAACCCTCTACGAAGCAGCCACCGAAGTCCTTGAAGCCGACCACGTCGTCGTCTCCCACGGCCAGATCGTCCGCGACGACAACGGCCAGCCCCTGAAGGACCACGGGCCCACGCTCGCCGCGATCCGCGAAGCACGGCAGACCCTCGACAGCTTCTGGACGCTGACCGGGATGAAGAAGCCGGCGAAGGTGGAGCACTCCGGCGGGGTGAAGTACGAGATCGTCGGCGTGTCACCGGACGACCTCACGTGAGCGCCCAACTTGCCTCCCCAGCAACGCGGTTGAGCTGCGGAAACGATAGAATCAGAGGCAATAGAGGACCCCGGCGAGCGCGCCAACGCTCCCGGGGCATGGCCGACCTGAGAGAGCAGATCGACATGACCGATCGTACGTGCAGCATGCCCGGATGCGGCAGACGCCACTACGGCAAGAGCTACTGCTCGGTCCACTACAAGCGGTGGAAGGCTTCCGGCGCTCCGGGCCCCGTCGAGATCGCGCCGCCGCAGGTGCCCCGACGCGAACGCATCTGCACCACCGAAGGGTGCGTGAAGCCGCTGAAATGCCGCGGCCTGTGCGAGATGCACTACGGGCGCCTGCGGCGCGCCGGGCTCCCGGACCTTCCACAATCCGCGCGCGTCTGCTCGGTTGAAGGATGCGGCCGAAAGCACAACACGGGTGGCTATTGCTACACGCACTATGCACGGATCAAGAGAACCGGCTCTCTCGGTGACCCGAAGATCCGAGAGCGCGTGCCCACGGTCATCCGTGACGACGAAGGCCGTAAGCGGTGCCGACTCTGCCGTGAGTGGAAGACCCTGGACAACTACCACGGGTCCAAGAACTGCGCCGACGGCCTCAACCCCCGCTGCAAGCGGTGTATGCGCAACCGCAAGTTGGTCGAGAACTTCGGAATCACGATCGCCGACTACGAGGAACTGGCAGCCGCCCAGGGCGGTGCGTGCGCCATCTGTGGCGACAAACCCGAGGTACTCAGCGTCGATCATGATCACGCGTGCTGCCCCGAAAAAGGCAAGAGTTGCGGAAAGTGCATCCGCGGTCTTACGTGCGGCAACTGCAACACGGCCATCGGCCTGATGCGCGACGCTCCTGATCGGCTGGAGGCGGCGGCCTCCTACCTACGGCGGTATACCCGTGAGTGAGACCGTCCATCGGTACGAGCCATGGGGAGCGGCGCTGCAACTGATGCGGTGCCGCACCTCAGAGGTGCTCCTGAGTGGACCCGCGGGCACCGGGAAGAGCCGGGCCTGCCTGGAGAAACTGCACCTGATGGCCCTGGCAAATAAGGGAATGCGTGGGCTGATCGTTCGCAAGACCCGCGAGTCCCTTGGGTCCACTGCCCTGGTGACCTACCGAGAGCACGTGGCGAAGGAGGCGTTGGCCACCGGGATTGTGTCGTTCTACGGGGGGTCGGCCGAGGAGCCGCCGCAGTACCGGTACGCGAATGGCTCGCGAATCATGATCGGCGGCATGGACAAGCCGACCAAGATCATGTCATCCGAGTACGACGTGGCTTACGTCCAGGAAGCCATCGAACTGACCACCACGGACTGGGAGAACATCACCACCCGACTGCGCAACGGCGTCGTCTCGTTCCAGCAATTGATCGCAGACTGCAATCCAGACAAGCCGGACCATTGGCTTCATCAGCGATGCGCCAGCGGCACAACCAAGATGATCAAGTGCCGTCATGAAGACAACCCGGTCCTCTACAACGCTGACGGCACCCTCACCGCACGAGGCAAGGACTACATCAACAAGCTCGACGCCCTCACTGGGGTGCGGTACAAGCGCCTGCGACTCGGTCTATGGGTTGCGGCTGATGGTCAGGTGTACGAGACCTTCGACCCAGCCGTTCACATCGTCGACCAGCGGCCCATCCCGGACAGTTGGACCCGCTACTGGACTGTGGACTTCGGGTTCACCAACCCGTTCGTCCTCCAGTGCTGGGCCGAAGACCCTGACGGCAGGCTGTGGCTGTACCGGGAGATCTACCGCACCCAGCGCCTCGTCGAGGACCACGCGAAGCACATCCTGCGCCTGGTCCGCCGCTGCGCCGACTGCTGCAAGTCCAAGGCCGCCGACCACGACTGCCACGACTGCAAGGCCTGCCGTCTGGAGTGGACGGAGCCCCGGCCGCGGGCGGTGATCTGCGACCACGACGCCGAGGATCGCGCCACCTTGGAGAAGCACCTCCAGATGGGCACCACGGCGGCACACAAGTCGGTGTCGGACGGCATCCAGGCCGTGCAGTCCCGGCTGAAGGTCCAGCCCGACGGCAGGCCGCGCCTGTTCGTGATGCGGGATGCGCTGGTGGAGCGGGACCCCGGGCTGGAGGAGGCGTCGCTGCCGATGGGCGCGGCCGAGGAGGTCACCGGCTACGTGTGGGCGGTGAAGCCCGGGAACGCCGGCGGCCTGAAGGAAGAGCCGGTGAAGAAGGACGACCACGCGATGGATGCGCTGCGGTACATGGTCGCGGAGCTGGATCTGGGTGGCCGGCCGCGGGTGCGGGTGCTCGGCTGACTGGGCCGTCCAGGCAAGGACTGGATACCGATCTTTTCAGATCTGCCGTCAAGTGGTAGCGGCTCTCAAATTTAACCGAGTATCATCCGTCGCATGACGGCAGTGATCGACCGCCCGCGCCCGGCCCCACGCCCCCGCGTCCCGGCCGCGATCACCCGTCTCGCCCGCCAGGCCGCCGACCACGCCCTGGCGACTGCGCAGCGCCTGTCCGGGAGCCTGCTCACCGCCGTCGGCCTCGGCTGCATCGACGTGGGCGCTTTCGAGGCGCACCTGATCGCCGGATGGATCACGACCGGTGTGACGGTGCTGCTCCTCGACTGGAAGCTCGAATGAGTTCCCTCATCGGCAAGGTCCTCGCCAAGGCCAACAGCGCCCCGCCCGTCCCGTTCGCCGGCCGCGGCTTCCTCCGCCAGTCGATGATGGACGGCGGCGCCGACCCCACCAGCTACATGCGCGCCTACGGGGCATCCGGCACCGTCTTCAGCATCGTGTCGATGCTGGCCCGGCAGACCGCGAAGAAGCAGTGGCACCTGTTCCGGCAGCAGCCCCAGGACGGGCGCCGCCGGTACACCACGGGCGACAAGGGCTCCGACGAACGCGTAGAGGTCGTCAAGCACCTCGCCATCGACGTGTGGAAGCGCCCGAACCCGTTCATGTCAGGGTTCCAGCTCCGCGAGATCGCCCAGACCTACCTCGACCTCACCGGCGAGTCCTACCTCGTCGTCCAGCGGGACTCCCGGGCGACGTTCCCGACCGGGCTGTGGCCGGTCCGCCCGGACCGTATCGACCCGATCCCGTCCCGCGACGACTACCTCGCCGGGTACGTGTACCGGGGCCCGTCGGGTGAGGCGGTGCCGCTGCAGCCGAACGAGGTCATCCAGATCAAGTACCCGAACCCGTTCGACCCGTACCACGGGTTGGGCCCGATCCAGGCGATCCTCGTCGACATCGACGCGGCCCGGTACTCGGCGCAGTGGAACCGGAACTTCTTCTTGAACTCGGCCACTCCGGGCGGCGTGATCCAGGTCGACAAACGCCTCTCGGACGACGAGTGGAACGAGTTCACCACCCGCTGGCGCGAGACCCACCGCGGGCTCGGCGCCGCCCACCGCGTGGCTGTGCTGGAACAGGGCGCGCAGTGGGTGCCCAACGCGATGACGATCCGCGACATGGACTTCGGGAACCTCCGCGAGGTCTCCCGGGACGTCATCCGCGAGGCGTTCGCCATGCACAAAGCGATCCTCGGTACCTCGGACGATGTCAACCGCGCCAACTCCGTGACCGCGCAGGAGCACTTCGAGAGCTTCCTCCTCACCGACCGCCTCGACCGCTGGCGCGACACCCTCAACTGCAACTTCCTCCCCCTCTTCGGATCGACTGGCGAAGGCGTCGAACTCGACTACGAGGACCCCGTCACCTCCAACCGCGAAGCCGACGCGCTGGAACTCCAGTCCAAGGCCGCCGCCGCGAAAACCCTCGTGGACGCCGGATACGAACCCCACGCCGTCCTGGAGACAGTCGGCCTGCCCGACATGGACGTCGTGGAGAAGGCGACGCAGACGCCGGCACTGCCGCCCGGCTGGGTGACGGCGCCCGCGCCCGGCGAGGAAGAGACCGCGCCGGCCGCGCCCGGGAGCGCCGCGGCGGCCCTGCTGCGCGAGGGCATCGACAACGCGCAGCGGTGGGTCGCGGTCGCGCACCTCGACGACAACACCTGCCAGCCGTGCCGCGACAACGACGGCAAGACGTACAAGAACCGCGAGCAGGCCTACCGGGACTACCCGAACGGCCAGGGCTTCAAGGACTGCATCGGCGCCGAGTACGGCAAAGCCTGCCGCTGCAAGGTCGTCAAGCGACGCAAGGACAACGACGAGACGAACGACGCTCTGGAGGCGCTGATGGCGCGCCAGCTCGCCTGGAACCGGGCAGGTGCCTGATGGATCTTGAAGCTATGCGCCGCCGAGCCCGGCGCCTCACCAACCTCGCACAGCAGCCCCAGGCCAGCTGGTACCGGGTGCTCCGCAACGACGCCGGAGGCCCCACCCGCGTCGACATCTACGACGAGATCGGCGGCTCGTGGCTGTTCGGCGGCGTGTCGGCGGTGGACTTCGTCAACGAACTCGCGCAGATCAACGGCGACATCGAGGTCCACATCAACTCGCCGGGCGGCGACGTCTTCGACGGCCTGGCCATCTACAACAGCCTGGCGCAACGCCCCGGAAACGTCACCACCGTCATCGACGGGCTCGCCGCGTCGGCGGCGTCGTTCATCGCGCAGGCCGGGAAGGTCCGGACGATCGCCCCGGGCGCGATGATGATGATCCATGACGCGTCCGGCATGTGCATGGGCAACGCCGCGGACATGCGTGAGCTCGCCGAGCTGCTGGACAAGGTGTCGGACAACCTCGCCGGGATCTACGCCGACCAGGCCGGTGGCGACGCTGAGGAATGGCGCGCCGCGATGCAGAGGGAGACTTGGTACACCGCGGACGAGGCCGTCGCGGCCGGGCTGGCGCATCGGGTGGCGGAGCGCCCGCAGGAGGATGCGCTGGCGGCGGTGGCCCGCTTCGACCTGTCGGTGTACGCGCATGTTCCGGACGGGCTGCGGAACAGCGGCCGGGCCCCGGCGGCGGAGCCCGCGTCGGCCGGGTTGACGGAGGACATCCGGTCGCTGATCGGGGATGAGGTCGCTGCGCAGCTTCGTGCGGCGGTGGCCCCCAAGGTCACCGCGAAGGCGCTCCCGGTCCACCACACCGCGACTGTCGACGAGCCGTGGGACGGCCCGGCCGCGGTCGCCGCGATGCCGAACGACGACGAGGTCCTCCGCTACTGCTTCGCGTGGGAATCCGACGAGGCCGCGCGCACGCCTCATGAGGAGGGCGACGACGACGCGGACGACAAGAAGGCCAACTTCCGCTTCCCGCACCACAAGACCAAGGGCGGCCCCGCCAACTTGGCCGCCTGCCGTAACGGGCTGGCACGGCTGGAGGGATCGAAGATCCCCGAGTCCGACAAGGCCGGCGTCCGCGCGCACCTTCAGGCCCACCTCGACGACGCCGGCCACGGCGACGCAGACGAGGCCGGCACCAGTAACCACGCCGAGGACCTCCCCGGCTGGCTCACCACTGACTCCGCGCCGCTCCCGGCGTGGCTCACCAACGCCGAGGAGGCGATGAAGTGACGATCACCATTCCGGACTCCCCGGCGGGACTGGCTGAGGCGCTCAGCGACGCGGACAAGATGAAGGAGCTGTGGGCTTCCAAGGAGAGCCTGCAGCAGTTCATCGAGGGCTACGCGAACGCCGTCGACAAGTCCAACCGGGGCGAGATCAACGCGCAGGCCCGCGAGCAGATGCAGCTCGTCCTCGCCGAGTACCTGAAGAACAACGGCTCCGACGCCAAGCCGCCGGTGGACTTCGCCGGCGAGCGCGCGCACGCCCTGGCCCCGGAGATCAAGGGCCTGTCGGCGGGCGCCCGCAAGAGCCTCTACAACCGGCGGGCGCCCGGCGCCAAGGCCGACGGCATCTTCGCCGACGCCTCCGAGTTCTTCCGCTCGACCTGGTACCGGGCCGACCGGCTGAAGGACTTCGGTGAGCTCCGGCCGAAGCTGGACAAGCTCATCGAGATCCAGAACTCCTACGGCAGCGAGGTCCCGGCCGACGGCGGGTTCCTGATCCCGGAGGAGCTCCGCTCGGAGATCCTCCAGGTCGCGCTGGAGACCGCCGTGGTCCGGCCGCGGGCCACGGTGATCCCCATGTCGTCGCTGCGGGTCCCGATCCCGATGATCGACGACACCTCCCACACGTCCTCGATCCTCGGCGGCGTCGTCGGCTACTGGACCGAGGAAGCCGCAGGCCTCACCGAGTCGCAGGCCTCGTTCGGCCGGGTCGTCCTGGACGCGAAGAAGTTGACCGCGTACGCCGAGGTCCCCAACGAGCTCCTCATGGACGCCCCCGCGTTCGAGGGCTTCTTCTCCGGCACCTTCCCGAAGGCCATCTCCTGGTTCGAGGACGTCGCGTTCCTCACCGGCACCGGCGTCGGCGAGCCCATGGGGTTCATCAACTCCCCGGTGTCCGTGCAGGTCGCCGCCGAGGCCGGCCAGCCCTCCGGCACGATCGTCTGGGAGAACCTGGTCAAGATGTACGCCCAGATGCTCCCCACGAGCCTGGGCCGCGCGGTGTGGATCGCGTCCATCGACACCTTCCCGCAGCTCGCCACCATGGCCCTGTCCGTGGGCACCGGCGGCGGCCCCGTCTGGATCGGCAACATGGCCGGCGGCCAGGGCGGCATGGACGCCCCGCCCGCCACGATCCTCGGCCGACCCGTGTACTTCACCGAGAAGACCGGCCCGCTCGGCACGACCGGCGACATCTCCTTCGTCGACCTGTCGTACTACCTCATCGGTGACCGCATGGAGATGCAGTCGTCGAGCTCCGAGCACTACAAGTTCGCCAACGACAAGACCGCCTACCGCGTGATCGAGCGCGTCGACGGCCGCCCGTGGCTCCAGTCCGCGATCACCCCGAAGAACGGCAGCAGCAACAAGCTGTCGCCGGTCGTCCAGCTCGCTTCCCGCTGAACTTGCGGCAGTGACGCCCCGCTAACCACCCCAGTCACAAAAGGAAGGCACAGCAATGGCAGGCATGCACGGACTCGGGCGCGTGTACAACGTGATCCCGATCGCCGCAGGCAACGCATTCAAGCTCCGCGGCGCGTCCGCGTGCAGCTTCGTCTGCACCGGCAACGACACCTTCACCCTCACCGTGGCGTCCAGCTTCGGCGGCTCCTACGCCAGCCCCGGCAACATCATCACCAAGAAGTGGACGAACACCTCCACCAACGGCACCGCCGCCTGGGTGGAGGCCACACAGTCCGCGTCCAACGCGGTCACCATCTCCTCCGGGACCGTGGTGTTCACGGTGCTGACGTCGCAGATCGCCGACCCGAGCGCCTACCTCAAGGTGTCCGTCGGTGCGTCCGGTCTGGTGACGGCGATCCTCCACGACCTGACCGTGGCCCGGAAGCCCGCCAACCTCGAAATCCTGGGGGCCTAGTCCGATGACGACGCTCATCAAGAACCAGGACGTGCGCACCATCTCGGGCGGGATCCTGGTCAGCCGTACAACGAACACGCTGCCCGCGTCCGCGACCGGGAACATTTTCGTGGTCTCTGGCGGCCGCATCCTGGTGCGTGGCCTGGTCGGCGAGGTGACCACGGCCGTGCAGAACCAGGCGTGCACGCTCGCGCTCGGCACCGCGCCGACCGTCGGCACCGGGTCGACGACCGCGCTCGGTACCGCGACGAGCATCATCGCCGCGCCGATCGGCACGCACATGGCGGCCAACCCGGGCGGCGCGACCGTCGTGGACCTGTCCACTCAGGCGGGCGTCCTGATCAGCACGGCCGCCCTGTTCGTGGTGAACGCCGGGAACATCACGATCACCACCTCGGCGACGAACACCGGCTCCGTCAAGTGGGACCTCATCTATGTCCCGCTGGACAACGGCGCCCAGGTCGTGGCGGCCTGACGTGCTGGAGACATGCCCGGCCTGTACGTGCCGGTTCGCGGTGGGCCTGCTGCGGTGCCCGCACTGCCAGGCCCCCGCGCCCCGGTTCGCCGACCGCATGAAGGAGGAGGACACCATGCCCCGCATCACCGTGGCGGGCGGCCCGTCCAACCCGGACGCACTGCCCGGCGAGACCGGCTACATCGCACCCGAAGGCGGTGAGGACGTATCAGCTGGAACCAGCTCCTCGACATCCGACGCCAAGCACGAGCCGAGTTCGAACGAGACCCCAACGTCGTCGGACCACCCAGCGCCTGCCCCCGAGACGGAGAACCCCTCCAGCCCGGACCACCCAGCGAACCCGGCACCTTCTTCTGCCAATTCGACGGATGGTCCTACCCGCGGGACTGGGTCCGCCCGACCCCGCCGGCAGGGCTCTTCGACGGGGTCGCAGAAGGGCCGGGGTCGTACGGCGGACTCCCGTAACTCCGACGAGTCCTGAACGCGTCCGTACGCCAACAGGGAGGAGGTGACCATGGGCAGCACACAGGACGGCATCGCCTACGCCACCCGCGAGGAGATCAAGGCCGAGCTCGACGTCAAGGAGACGGCGCGCTCAAACGCGCGGATCGACCGCGCGATTGAGGACGCGTCGCGGCGGGTGGACGGGCTGATGAACCGCACGTTCGCCCCGGTCACCGCCACCCGCTATTTCGACTGGCCGAACTTCCAGTACGCCTACCCGTGGCGGCTGTGGCTGGACCAGTGGGAGCTGGCGGCGATCCCGACGCTGGTCACCTCCGGCGGCGTCACCATCCCGCTGAACGCCTGCAACTTCGAGCCGGTCAACTCCGGGCCGCCCTACCAGTCGCTGGAGCTGCGCCGCGACCTGCCCTACAGCTTCGGCGTCAGCTCCACACCGCAGCGCGACGTGGCCATCACCGGCCTGTGGGGCTACCGCAACACGGAAGCCGCCGCCGGCGCACTCGTCGAAGCCCTCGACACCACGGAGACCGGCATCGACGTGAACGGGGCCACCGCGGCCGCCGTCGGCGTCGGCAGCATCCTGCGGGTCGACTCCGAACGGTTCATCGTCACCGACCGGCAGCAACTCGACACCGGGCAGACCCTTGCGGCCGGCCTGACGAACCAGAACAACGCCGTCACCGTCACCGTCCCCAGCGGGGCCGCGTTCGCGGCCGGGGAGACCATCCTCATCGACAGCGAGCGGATCCTCATCGAGGACATCGCCGGGAACCAGCTGACCGTCCGCCGCGCCTGGGACGGGTCCACGATCGCCGCCCACACCCTCGGTGCCACCATCTACGCCCCCCGCACCCTTGTCGTCACCCGCGGCGCGCTCGGTACGACCGCGGCCACGCACACCAACGGCACCAGCATCAGCGTGTGGCAGCCGCCGGGCCCGATCCGGCAGCTGTGCGTCGCCGAGACCGTCACGGACCTGCTGCAGGGCCGCTCCGGGTACGCGCGGACTGCGGGCTCCGGGGAGAACGAGCGGGAGACGTCCGGCCGGGGCCTCGCGGACCTGCGGGACAGCGCGTATCAGGCTTACGGCCGCAAGGCCCGCCAGAGGGCGGTGTAGCGATGCTCCTCGACGTCTCTACACACCGCTCCGGCCCCATCTTCGACGGGCGCGCGCAGGCCCTCGCCAACCAGTACGTCGATCGGCTCGAACGCCAGCTCGCCGAGGAAGGCCTGAACATCCTCAAGGCCGAAATGCGGGCCGTGTTCAAGCACCCCACCGGCTACTACGAGTCCCGGTGCGTCGTCGTCGACGGCCGCAAGATCTGGGACTCCCGGGTCGTCTACGGGCCATGGCTCGCCGGGGTCGGCTCCCGCAACTTTCCCGTCACCCGGTTCAAGGGCTACGACCACTGGATCAAGACCCGGCACCAGCTGAATGAGCGCAAGCAGGGCATCGGCGAACGCCTGCTGCGCCGCTACACGGGACGGATGTGATCGCCCGTGTCCCTTGACCTCCTCACCTACCGGGCCGCGCACATGTCGCAGGCCCAAGCCCTCGGCCTGTTCGGGCAAGTCGTCGGCCACGAGCCTGTCTCGGCGCCCGGCAGCGGCCTCACCTACGCCGTGTGGGTCGCCCGCGTCGGCACCGTCCCCGCCGGCTCCGGGCTCGCCGCGGGCACCGGCCGCCTTGAGCTGACCGGCCGGGTGTTCATGCCTGCCGACAGCGAGCCGCAGGACGACGTCGATGTCCAGGTGACGAGCGCGGTGGACCAGCTGCTGGCCGCGCTGTTCGGTGACTTCACGCTCGGCGGGGCGGTGCGGAACGTCGATGTGTTCGGTGCGCACGGGGCGCCGCTCGGGGCGGCGTTCGGGTTCACGCGGTTCGACTCGACGACGTACCGGGTGGCGACGCTGACCATTCCTTTGATCGTGAACGACGTGTGGACGGAGGTGGCCTGACGTGGCGAAATCCTCGGGCCTCGGGGACAACCTGTACATCGCCGGGTTCGATGCCTCCGGCGATATTCAGCAGCTTCAGCAGATCGGCGGCGGTCCGGCCCTGCTGGACGTGACGGGCATCAACAAGAGCGCCTATGAGCGGATCGGTGGTCTGCGGACCGGGGCGTTCGAGATGACGACGTACTTCAACCACGTCGCGGTCACCGGCGGCACGCACGAGAAGCTCGCCGCGCTGCCCCGCACCGATGTGATCATGACGTACTGCCGGGGC
Source organism: Streptomyces sp. NPDC051987 (assembly GCF_040680735.1). NCBI lineage: Bacteria > Bacillati > Actinomycetota > Actinomycetes > Kitasatosporales > Streptomycetaceae > Streptomyces > Streptomyces sp. NPDC051987. Next base: position 39,103 of record NZ_JBFAXI010000055.1, read on the forward strand.
ACCACCCTCGGCAACCCGGCGGCATCGCTGGTGGGCAAGCAGGTCAACTACGACCCCACCCGCGGCGCGGACGGCATGCTCACGTTCGCCGTGAGCGCGCAGTCCAACGGCTACGGCATCGAGTGGGGCAAGCAGCTGACGGCCGGCGTGCGCACGGACACCGCGGCCACGAACGGCGCGAGCATCGACACCACCGCCTCAGCGTCGTTCGGTGGGCAGGCCTACTTGCAGGTGTTCTCGTTCACCGGCACCGATGCGACGGTGAAGATCCAGGACAGCGCCGACAACAGCACGTTCGCTGACGTTGCGAGCTTCGCGTTCACGCAGGTCACGGCCGCTCCGTTCTCGCAGCGGGTCGCGCTCACGAACACGGCGACCATCCGCCGGTACGTGCGGGCGGTGACGGTGACGACGGGCGGTTTCACGTCGATGGCGTTCGCCGTCAACATGATCAAGAACGAGGTTGCGGGAGTGGTGTTCTGATGCCCTTCGAACTGTCCCGGCCGCAGCCGCTCATGGGCGCCGCCGCGTACAAGACGTACGAGATGCAGGCGCCGCTGTCGACGCACTTCCGCCCAGCGACGTGCGCGGAGGTCAAGTGCCCGCACTACCTGAACGGCTGGCGCGTGCACGTCGAGGCCCTCACCGACGACCTGGTGAAGGCCGCCCGCCAGTCCGGGCGCCGCTACCGCGAGGAGCACGTCGCCGAGGGCCAGACCTACCTCGTGTTCGAGGCCGGGCAGTCGTGCTTCCGCGTATCGCAGCACCGGGCCCGGATCGACCGGCCGCCGCTGTACATCGTCCGCGACGGGGACTTCCGGGGGAACCCGCGCGGCACCCGGGCGCGCCTGCACCAGCGCGCGCAGGACTGGGTTGAGGACTTCGCCACGCATCAGCAGGCGATTGCAGACCAGATCGAGAAGGGGTGATCACCCATGGCGAAGGCTTCAGGTCTCGGCCAGAGCGTCCTGTCGGTCGACGATGCGTCGGGCACCGTCAAGGACATCAAGAACGACATCACCAACTGGCAGCTGTCCACCCCGCGCGGGGTGCAGGAAATCACCGGCGTGGACAAGTCGGCGATCGAGCGGCTGCTGCTGCTGGCCGACGTCAGCGTCACCTACAACGGCGTCTTCAACGCGGCGACCGGCCTGTCCCACGACGTGTTCAAGACCGTTCCCAGCACCTCGGTGAACCGGACGTGCACCAACACGGTGAACGGCGTCACCCTCGCGTTCGAGTGCCTGTTCTCCGACTACCAGCTGACCCGCGCCAACAGCGGCGAGCTGACCTGGTCCGCGCCCGGCTCGCTCGCCGATGGCACCGTGCCGACCTGGGCCTGAGGAGCAACGCATGGGCTACAAGACAAAGGTCAAGACCTTCACCATCCGCTTCGCCGAAGGCCACGAATTCCACGGCGCCGAAGCCCGCGTGAGGAGCATGACTCTCGGCGAGTACATGGAAGCCCTCGGCTTCGACGGCGGCGAAGGCGACCAGGCCCCCGGCTCGACCCTCCACCGCTTCTTCGACCACCTCGTGTCCTGGAACGTCGAAGACGAGGACGGGCAGCCGGTCCCGGCGACCAAGGAGGGCGCGCTCCTCATCGACCACGACCTGGTCCTCGCCTTCAACAACGCCTGGGTGCAGCAGCTCCTGGGGGTCCACGACGCCGACCCTTTGCCGCAGAGCTCGCCCTCTGGCGAGCCGTCCCTGGTGGAGTCCGTCCCGATGGAAGCACTGTCGGAGAGCCTCGCGAGCTGAAACGCGCCCGCTACCTCCTCGGCCTGCTGGAGAGGTTCCCGGGCTACACCCTGTCCTCCCTGTTGGAGGAGGACACCGAACTGATGCGCCTCGTGGCGATCGAGGAACTCGGCGGCGGCCGCGACAGAGGGGAGGAGGTGGGCGATGTCTGACGACGTGACGATCACAGTGCGGGTCAACAACCAGACGGCCGCGGGCTTCCGCGACATTGACGGCCGGCTGCGCACGATGGACGGCCGGTTCGCCGGCACGGCCCGCCAGGCCGACATCTTCTCCAAGTCCATGGTCGGCATGAAGGCGACCTTGCTGTCGCTGGCGCCGGCCGCCGTTCCGGTCGCGGCGTCGCTGGCTCCGATCGCGGTGAAGGCGGGCGCGGCCGGGGTGGCGGTGGCCGCGTTCGGGGCCGCCGTCGTCCCGCAGATCGCGAACCTGAAGAACGCGGCGGACGCCCAGGACAAGTACACGGCTGCGGTCACCAAGTACGGGGCCGGGTCGAAGCAGGCTGTGCAGGCGCAGCAATTCGTCGCGGACACCTTGAAGAGCATGCCGGCGGCGACGCAGCGGGCGGCGGCCGCGTACTCGAATCTGCGGGATTCGTTTCACTCGTTCTCGGACTCCACGGCGAAGTTCACGATGGCCCCGGTCGAGCACTCCTTCGCGGTGCTCGGCGCGATCATCCCGAAGCTGACACCGATGGTCGCGGCCACGTCGACGCAGTTGGACCGGCTCGTGAAGGTCGCAGGCGGAGCGGTCAACACAGCCGGGTTCGATGCGCTGTCGAAGAAGGTCTCCGACTTCGCCAACAGCAGCCTCAAGAACGCGACGGACAGCGCGATCCACTTCATCCGGGTCATGTCCGAGGGCAACGCCAAGGGCCCCATCAGCGAGTTCATGGCGTACGCCAAAGCCGAGGGCCCGGCGGTCAAGGAGCTGCTGTCGAACCTGGTGCAGGCCCTCGGCAACATCGCGAAGGGCGCCTCGGAGGCCGGGCCAGGCATGCTCAGCCTGGTCAACGCGTTCGCGAAGCTAGTAGCCGTAGTGCCGCCGCAGCTCATCGGGAACCTGATGCAGGTGTACGCCGCCGTCAAGCTGATCAAACTGGCGGGTGCGGGCGTCGGCGTGGTTGCGGGCGGGTTCGCGACGCTGGCGGGGAAGGTCGCGGCGCTGCAGGCCGCGTCGGTGGCGGCCGGCGGCGGTCTGGCGGGACTTAAGGCGGCGTTCCTGTCGCTGGGGACGACCGCCAGGGCGTCGGTGGTGGTGGCGGGTATTGCGGCGCTGGCGCTGGTGCTGACGAAGCTGGCGTCGATCGGGAAGAGCGCGCCGCCCGATGTGGACCGGATGACGACGGCCATCACGAATCTGGGCCGGAGCGGGAAGGTGTCGGGGGAGGCGCTGCGCGTCTACGGGGCGAATCTGGGGGGCCTAGCCGACTCTCTGCGGACGCTGTCGCGGCCGTCGAACTTGGACAAGGTGCAGCAGTTCCTCGTGAGCCTGGTCGGCATGGACTCCACGCCGGTCGCCAAGGCGAAGGACGACCTGGACGGCGTCGACAAGGCGCTGGCGAACATGGTGAAGGGCGGTCACGCCGATCTCGCGAAGGTCGCGTTCAACGACCTCGCGAAGGCGATGGAGAAGCAGGGCCTGACCGGCAAGGAGCTGAAGGGGAAGCTGGACGACTACAAGTCGGCGTTGGCGGATCAGGCGCTGGAGCAGAAGCTCGCCGCCCAGTCCATGGGTCTGTTCGGGGATGCAGCGCAGAAGACGTCGGCGAAGCTCGACGCACAGAAGGCGTCGGCGGACGGCCTGCGGCAGTCCATTCAGGCCCTGAACGACGTGAACCGGCAGGGCCTGGGCGGGATGATCGCGTTCAACCAGGCGATCTCTGACGCAGCGGACGCGGCGAAGAAGAACGCCGGCGCGCTGTCGATGAACCACGGTGTCCTCGACCTGAGCTCGCAGAAGGCCCGGGACGCGGCGTCCGCCCTGCAAGACCTCGCGGACAAGACCGACTCGGCTGCGGCGAGCGCGCGGGAGTCGGGGTCCAACTGGGAGACGGTCAACGGGATCTACAGCAAGGGCCGCTCGGCGCTGATCAAGAACGCTGAGGCGATGGGCCTGTCCGCGTCCCAGGCGAAGCAGCTCGCCAGCCAGATCCTGAAGATCCCGGACAAGACCGCCAAGGTCAAGATGAATACCGAGGACGCGATCGCGGGCGTCAACGCGTTCAACTCAGCCCTGAAGCGCACGCCAGGAGCCAAGAGCGTCACCCTGAAGACCCTGTCGTCGTCGGCCGAGCAGGCACTACAGGCGTTCGGCTACAAGGTCCAGCACCTCAAAGACGGCCGCGTCAGGGTGAGCGCGGCCACCGGCAGCGCCCTCAGCCAGATCCTGAACGTCTCCCGCGCGATCTCCAGCCTCAACGGCAAGACCGCCACCACCTATGTGATCACGAAGACGTCCACTACCGGCGGCTCCGTCTACCACGAGGGCGGCAAGTACGCGCGCGGCGGCCGGATCCGCGGGTACGCGGCCGGCGGCGGCGTGCAGGCGTTCCCAGACGGTGGCTATGTGCAGGGGCCTGGCTCGGGCACGTCGGACAGCATCCTCGGCTTCATGGGGTCGGGTGCGGTGGCGGCGGTGTCGAACACCGAGTACGTGGTGAAGGCCGCCGCCGTCCGGAAGTACGGCGTGAAGATGATGGACGCCATCAACGAGGGCCGTCTGCCAGTGGCGCATCTGGCGAAGGGCGGCATGTCGCAGGCGATGAAGGACGCCCGCGGCCAGCTCGGCGGCAGCTTCGGGATCTCCTCGTTCGGCCGGATGGCCGGGTATCAGCGGACGCCGTTCGAGAGGTCGCTGGGCGCGCCGTCGAACATGTCGTCGCTGGTGTCGGCACTCAACAGCGTGGCCGGACAGATCCGGGCCGCGTTCAACGGGCACACGGAGTCGTCGCTGCTGCACCGGCTGTCCAGCGTCGGCAAGAGCCTGATCGGCTACGAGAAGCAGCTCAACTCGGTGACGAGGTCGCTGGCGTCGGCGAAGGACAAGCTCAACAGCCTGAAGGACGCCAGCAGCCAGCTCGCCTCGTCGGTGAAGTCCGGGATCCTGTCGTCGGCGAACATCACCTCCGGCACATCCGGGACCACCCCCACGGTCGCATCGATCATGGGCGGCCTCACCGACAACCGGGACAAGGCCGTCGCGTTCGCCGACGCACTGAAGCAGCTGAAGGCGAAGGGCCTGTCGGCCAGCCTGATCCAGCAGATCGGCGAGGCCGGTATCAGCGGCGGCGGCCTAGAGACCGCGGGCGCCCTGCTCGGCGCATCGCCGTCGGAGATCTCCTCCCTGAACAGCCTGCAAGGGCAGATCAACTCGGCGGCCGGGTCCGCAGGGAAGACGACCGCCGACAGCGTGTACGCGAAGGCCATCAAGGACCAGACGGCCACGGTCAACAAGCTCACCCACCAGCAGGAGCGGCTCGAAAAGGCCATGGCCTCGCTGGCGAAGACCATGGAGAAGCTGATCTCGAAGGCGCTGAAGGGGAAAGCCTCGGGCGGGATCGTCGGCGCGGCCGCGTCGGGCGGTCTGCGGTCGGATCTGACGTGGGTGGGCGAGCACGGCCCGGAGCTGCTGGATCTGCCGGCGGGGTCGCGGGTGTGGTCGAACCCGGACTCGCGGCGGAAGTTGGCGGAGGCCCAGGCGCCGTGGGCGTCGATGCTCAACAGCTCCCGTCGCGCGGCCGCGCCGGCCGGGGGTTTCCAGGGGCCTGCGGGCCGGGAGCCGATCGTGCTGGAGATCCGGGCTGGCGACGGGGGCCGGTATTCGGAGTTCCTCGCGCGGGAGTTGCGCCAGTTCGTCCGGGTGCGCGGCGGCAACGTTCAGGTGGCCATCATGGGCCGCTCGTCATGAAGGAGTGATCAAGATCCATCGCTACAAGGTGTACAACGGGCCCGCTCCGACCGCGGCGGCCCAGCAGAAGGTGACCACGGGCACCGCGATCAAGACGATGCTTCAGATCGCCACGCCATCGACGCGGGAGATCCAGCTCATCAGCTGGGGCTTCACCCTCGACGCGGTGCCCGCGTCGGCCGGGCAGGTGGAACTCATCCAGACCGATGTCGCCGCGACTGTCACGGCGCACGTCGCGAGCGGCGTGCAGCCCCTCGACCCGAACGCTCCGGCCTCACTGATGACGCTGGGCACCTCAGCTACCGGATACACCGCGAGCGCGGAAGGCACCGTGACGGCGACGCGCACGTTCGACGCGCAGCTGATCCCGCCGACCGCGGGCGCTCTGGATCTGAACTACTTCTATCAGTTCATGCCGGACGAGCGGCCGATCATCGCCATCTCGAAGTTCCTGCGGGTGCGGTGCACCTTCGGAGCAGCGGTCAACATGACTTGTTGGGTTGCTTTCGATGAGTAGATGCCATACCCACGGAAATTTCCGGTGGGCCACCCGCAAGGAGCAGGCCAACAACCGGCGCGACCGCTGGCGCGCGAAGGACGGGTGACCGATGCCCCACGGACTGGCCCCGCAGCTAATGGCCTGGCAGCGCCGCATGAACGGCCTGCCAGGTCTCGCCGGCGCGTCCGGGGACCCCTCCAACGGCCTGCCGGTACAGGTGGAGATGCTCATCAACGGCGTCTGGACCGACATCACCTCGTACGTGATGGTCCGCGACGACCAGGGCAACATCACTATCACCCACGGCATCCGCGACGAGGGCAACGCCACCGAACAGGCCACCGCCGCCCTGCCGGTGAAGAACCAGGACGGCCGGTTCACGCCCCGCAATCCGATGGGCGTCTGGTACGGGCTGATCGGCCGCAACCAGCCGATCCGCGTGTCGGTGCCCGACGGCCTCGGAGGCAAGAGCTACCGCATCTGGGGCGAGGTCCCGAAGTTCCCGCCGTCGTGGGACCCGACCGGCACCGACGTGTGGGTCGACATCACGGCGGCCGGACTCCTGCAACGCCTCGCCCAGGGCCCGGCCCCCGCCCGGTCGGTGATCTACAACGCGATCGCCAGCCCGGCCAGCTCGAACCTCGTCGCGTACTGGCCGATGGAGGACCCCACCGGCTCCACACAGCTCGCGTCCGGGATCCCGGCGGGCTCGCCCATGACGTGGACCGGGACCGCGAACCTGGCGTCGTACAGCAGTCTCGCCGCGACGGACCCGCTGCCCGACCTCACTGCCGCGACCTTGTCCGGCGGCGTGGGCGCCTACAGCGATCCGACCGCGACCCAGGTGCGTTTCCTCGCCTACATCCCGACGGCCGGGCTGGCCAACTACAAGGTTTTGTGCGCGTTCGATCAGGTCGACTACTCGGTGGGAGCGGCCCAGTTCTGGGAGCTGTACTACAGCACCACGGACGCCCCGAACAGCCTGGTGCTGCGGACTTGCGCGGACGACGGCACCAACCTGGGTGCTCTCCTGCCCCACACCCTCGACGTCCGCGGCCGCCTCCTGTACGTCTCCATCGAGTTGCAGGAGTCCGGGACGAGCATCACCCGCGCTATCCGCCTGCGTGATGTGGCGACCGGCCGGGTCTACTCGGTGTCCGACACCGAGACCCTCACCAGTCTGACGAGGGTGACGCAGGTGCAGTTCGGTCCGGCGTCTCGCAGCGTCGTCAGCCCTGGCACCGCGTTCCTGCCGGGTGTGGCGGTCGGCCACTGCACGATCGAGACAGCGATCACCGCGATCGACGCGCTCGGCGTCCGCCTCAATCCGATCGGGGAGAGCGCGGGGCGCCGCATCCAGCGACTGTGCGGTGAGCAGGGCATCCCCTTCGAGTGGGTGGGTGACCTGGACGACACCGTGGCGATGGGCGCGCAGGGCAAATCCAATCCGTTGGCGCTGATGCAGGAGTGCGTCACCGCTGATGGCGGCCTCCTGTACGAGTCACAGACGGCGCTCGGACTCGGCTACCGCACCAGGGCCTCCCTGTACAACCAGGACGTCGCACTGACCCTGAACTACACCGCGGCCAACCTCAGCGAGGTGCCCACACCGGTGGAGGACGACCGGTACCTGGCGAACAAGGTCGTGGTGTCGGTCGGCGGGGTGACGGCGACCTACGAGGACACCACCAGCGCGCTGGGGACCGCTCCGCCGCCGGCGGGGGTGGGGGTGTACGGGGCGAACGCGGATTCGCCGCTCGCTTTGAATCTGGCGTCGTCGGATACGGGCACGCTGCTGGACCAGGCGGCGTGGCGGGTGCATCTCGGCACGGTGAACGAGGCCCGCTACCCGCAGATCAGCGTTTTCTTGCAGCATCCGAGCATCACCCCGGACATGCGGCGGGCGATCCTCGCGCTGCGGATCGGCGACCGGGTGCAGGTCATCAACCCGCCGTCGTTCCTGGGCACGGACAGCATCGACCAGCTGATCCTCGGCCGGGAAGAAACAGTGAACGCGTTCCAGCACCGGATCACATTCACCTGCCAGCCCGCCTCCCCGTACTCGTACCTCGCCTACCTCGACACCAACGCCCGCATCGACACCGACGGCTCCCAGCTGCTGTCGGCGCTCGGCACCGCCGACACCAGCATCGACGTGGTCCCCACGTCGGACATCAGCATGCTGTGGACCCTCGACCCCACGGATCTGCCGTTCGACGTCCGGGCCGCCGGGGAAGTCATGCGGGTCACCGCCGTCACCCCGAAGATCGCCGACACCTTCGGCCGGACCGTCTCCAACGGCTGGGGCGCCGCGGACACCGGGCAGACGTGGTCGACTGCCGGCGGGGCGGCGGCGGACTACTCCGTGGCCGGCGGCCAGGGGCAGCATTCGCTGACGAGCATCAACGTCTCCCGGTACTGCGTGACCGCGTCCCCGTACGCGGATGTGGATGTGCGGGTGGAGGCGGCTTCGAGCGTGCTGGCCACCGGCGGCCCGCACTACGTGCACCTGGTGGCCCGCTACCTGGACACCAACAACAACCTCCTCGCCCGGCTGGCGTTCAACACCGACCAGACGCTGACGCTGACCCTGGAGAAACGAGTGGGCGGCGTGCAGACGGACTTGGCGTCGGTCACCGTGCCCGGCACCCACGCCGCGAACACCTTCTTCGGACTGCGGTTCCAGGTGCAGGGGGCGACGCTCCGGGCCCGCGCGTGGCCGCTGACCGGCGCGGAGCCCGGGGCGTGGCATGCGACGGCGGTCGACGCATCGCTGACGGACCCGGGGTCGGTGGGGGTCCGCTCGATCCTGTCGTCGCTGAACACCAACGTCCTGCCGGTGACCGTGTTCTACGACAACCTGCGGCTGGTCAACGTACAGACGTTCACGGTGACCCGCTCCATGAACGGCGTCATCAAGAGCCATGCGGCCGGTGAGGATATCCGGCTCGCCTACCCCACCTATCTGGCCCTGTAGAGGAGGCACGCGTGCCTGAGGCATACCCGACACCGGCCGCAGGGCAGCGGCTGACCGCGAGTCTGCTGCGGTCGATGCAGACGCAGACGCTCCGCAAGTCCGCGGACACCGGGCGCTCGGCGACGACCACGCCGGCCGCGGACCCTCACCTTCAGCTGGACGTGGCCGCGTCCGCGGTGTACCGGTTCCACGGCTGGCTCTCCTACGACGGGCTGGCCGCCGCGGACATCATCGTCGGGTTCAGTGTGCCGACGGGGGCGCTGGGCACGTGGGGCGGTCACGGCGGCGGTATCACGGTGACGTCGGCTACGGGCGGCGGCGGCACGCAGCAGGACGTCGTGTCGACGTGGGGCTACAACATCCGCCTGGAGACGACCGCGATCGGTGCGACGCGTACGTACGGCTGTCTGGGGGTGGGGACGCCGCTGGGGGTGTTCTTGTACGGGACGCTGCGGACGGCGGCCAGCGCGGGGACGTTTGCGCTGACGTGGGCTCAGAACGCGTCGTCGGCGACGGCGACGACGGTGTACACGGATTCGTATCTCGACGTGCTCAGGGTCGCCTGAGCAGGAAATGGAGGCTTGTCATGCCCAGTTACGTGGTGACGGGAAAGAACAGCTCGGGTGAGCCGCTGGTGTCGGTGAACATCGCCGCAGTCAACCAGGACGGCGCTGTGGTGCAGGAGTTGGACGTGGTGAATGCGGTCCGGGCGGAGCTGGCGGGAACGGCGGGGATCGCCAGCGTGGTGGCGCAGAAGTACGAGCAGGTCATCACGAACGTCTGATCAGAGGAGCGGTTCATAGCCGGGGGACTTACGCTACGAGTCGTAGCGAAACTCCGGCATCCGGCCGAGGAAGGGACCCGCGTTGAACATCACTCGCATCCCCGAAACCCATGACCGCGGCTACCGGCTCGGCCGACACGTCCGCCACGACCCCCGCAGCGCCGCCTACGCCCTGCCAGCGATGCCCAGGACCGCCATCAAGTCGGTCACCTGGGAACGGCACATCCCCATCCTCAACCAAGGCCAGGTCGGCTCCTGCGTCCCGAACACCGGCACCGAGTACCTCGCCTGCGACTCCCTCGGCTACACGGGCGCCGCCAGCACGGTGGTCCAGAAAACGGACACCCAGGGCGAGTTCAAGGCTGGCGAGTCCTGGGACCTCGACGAGGACTTCGCTCTCCAGCTCTACCGGCTCCTCACCCGCATCGACAGCTACCCCGGCCAGTGGGAGCCGGACGACACCGGCAGCGACGGTCTCACCCTCGGCAAGGGCCTCGTCATGCTCGGCGTCGCCGACAAGTACGACCACGCCTTCACCTACAAGTCCGCCGTCTCCGCCCTCCAGTCGGGCCCGGTCTGTTTCGGCACGGTCTGGTACAACTCGATGTTCGACCCGAAGCCGGACGGCGAGATCGTCGTGGACCCCAAGTCGGGTGTGGCCGGCGGACACGAGTACCTGTCGCGGCAGTTCGACGCGGACCAGGACCGGGTGTGGATCGACAACTCCTGGGACACCTCGTGGGGCCTGGACGGCCGGGCGTGGATCTCCGGCAAGGGGATGACCGCGCTGCTGAAGGCGCAGGGCGATGTCACGGTGCCGCACCTGCTCGGCGCCGCCCCGACGCCGACCCCCACTCCGCCGCCAGCCGATCCGGACATGGCGATGGCGCTCGCCGCCCGGGCATGGCTCACCGCGAAGGGACTGTGATGATCCACGGCGTGGACGTCTCCGCCTACCAGCCGGAGACCTACAGCACGAGCGGCCTGGACTTCGTCTTCGTCAAGGCGACCGAGGGCCTGTCGTACACCAACCCGCTCCTCGCTGCGCAGACCAAGCGCGGGCGCGACGCCGGGCTCGTCGTCGGCTTCTACCACTACCCGCACATGGCCAACAGCCCCGTGGCGGAAGCCGACTACTTTCTGAGCAAGGCGCCCATCCAGGCAGGCGACGTCATCGTCTTCGACTGGGAGGGCTACGACGCGGCCAACAAGGGCGTGCCCAAGGCCCGGCAGATCGCCTACCGCGACGCCTGGCTGGCCTACGTCAAGGGCAAGCTGCCCAGCCACCGGGTCGGCATGTACTGCAACACCGACTACTGGCTGAACGTCGACACGACGTCCACCTGCGGCGACTTCCTGTGGATCGCCACCGGCGGGAAGCCGGCGGGACAGCCCGGCATCAACTACGCGTGGACGTTCCACCAGTACAGCACCGCGAACGACATCGACCACGACGTCGCCGCATTCACCGACCGCGCCGCGCTCGCCGCGTGGGCGCGCGGCCTCATCGAGGAGGACCCCATGGCGGGCATGACCAAGCAGGACGTCCACGACGCGGTGTGGAAGGTCGACGACATCGCCGCCCCCACCGACGCCCCGGACATCAAGACCAACCCCACCTGGCAGCCGCAGTCCTACCTGAAGGACACCAACGCCCGCGTCCGGTCGCTGGAGACGCAGCTGGCCGCGCTCACGAAGACGAACTCGGCGCTCGTCGACACGGTAGCCAAGTTGGCGGCCGGGCTCGGCGACATCGACCCGGCGGCGATCGTCGCCGAGCTGCGGCAGGAGCTGGAGTCGATCCACGTCAGCCTCAGCGTCACCAGCACCCAGAGCTGAAGGAGCACCACACCATGAAGATCCTCGGAAGAGAACCGGCCGCCTGGCTCGCACTCGTCGCGGTCGCCGTGAAGCTGCTCGCCGCCTTCGGGGTCGGCATCACCGCCGACCAGCAGGCCGTCGTCAACGCCGTCGCCGCGGCCGCTGTCGGCCTCCTCGTCGCCGTGATGGCGCACGACGCGCTCGCCGCACCCATCTACGGCCTCGCGCAGGCCTCGCTCGCCCTGGCGGTCGGGTTCGGGCTGCACTGGTCCGCGGACCAGCAGGCGGTCGTACTGAGCCTCGTTCAGGTCGCGGTGGCGATGTTCGTACGGACGCAGGTCACGGCGAAAGTCCCGTCTTCGCAGCCCGTCTCGGCGGCGTGAGGTGGGGGCCCGGGTGGCACGCTGGTTCTCCGGCAGGCTCGGCCGCCGCGGGCCCTTCCTCGTGTTCATGGGCGCCGGCAAAGTCTGCTGGGGCGCCGGAATGATCGTCGCACCCCCGTCGGTCGCGGGCCTGGGTCTGCTGACGCACTTCGCACCACTGCACTGCTGGGCGTCCGTGTGGATCCTCGCCGGCGTGGTGACGTTCTGCTCCGCGTGGTGGCCGTTCGCCCGGGATGTGTGGGGGTTCGTCGCCGCCTCGGTGCCGCCGACGCTGTGGGCGTTCGCCTACGCGTGGGGCGGCCTGGTGGACGGCTACTCGCGCGGGCTGTGGGTGTTCGCTTGGTACATGACGTCGCACTGCGGGGTGATCTGGTGCGCCTCGCGGGTGCCGCCTGAGCCTGTCGCGGTGGTGGAAGGGAGACGCTGATGGGCGGTTGGTGGGGTCTCGCGGGTGGGGTGCTGACGCTGCTGGGTGTGGTGGTGACGGGCTGGTTCACGTACAGGGGGACGCGGGCGGCGGCGGCTGCTCAGGCGGCTCAGGCGACGGCTGCTGCGGCTCCGGCGGCGAAGGCCGAGGATTTCAAGATCTTGCAGGCGACGGTGGAACGCGTCGATGAGGAGAACGGCCAGTTGCGGGGGCGGATGTCCCGGCTGGAGGCGATTTTGCGGGCGTGTTCGTGGACGATGGACCGGTGGGCGCGGCAGATGACGCGGGCGGGGATTGAGCCGGAGCCGCCGCATCCGCTGGTGGAGGAGTACAACCGAACTGGAGTCTGACGGCTGCGGCGGGACCACGGCGGGGCGCCCCCGGGGACCACCCGGGGGCATGCTGTAGACCCACCGGGATCAGAGCCAGCACGGTCAGCCTACTGACGAATACGGCCCGGGTCGGCCGTCACGCGGCCTTTGTCATGTCGGCCTGCACCGCCGACACCCACTCATCCCGCAGCTCCCCGTACAGGGCCCGCTCCGCCTGCGTCCACCGCCGATTCCGGGCACCCCACACCAGCGAGCGGATCGCCTCATTCACGACCGCAGCAGGACGCGCCCGGCCAGCGGCCGAAGGGGTTGGGGGCATACCCCAAGTCTAGAGATCAGCAGAGCCGCACACTCATGCTGGTTCAGCCGATTTCCCGTCCACCATCGACTGCACCGCGTCGAGTGCAAGCTGCCACGGATACTCCTTCGGCTTCCCGGATCCCGGCTGGTTCGGCACGAACCCGCCCTCCCCGTACAGCACCTGCACGCCCATCTCCCGCAGGTCGGCCACGGACCGCTCGAACGCCCGATGCTGCACGTACGCGGCGTTCACGCACGGCATCGTCACCATCGGAATCCGCTTCCCGATGCCTTCGGCGACAACACCGACGACGAAGTCCCGGGTGATCCCGGCCGCCCAGGAGTTGACCGTGTTGAACGTGGCCGGCGCGAGCAGGATGACGTCCGCCTTGGGCCACACGTCGGGCTCGCCGGGCAGCTTGTACTCGGAGCGCACCGGGTGCCCGGTCAGCTCGGCGAGCGCCGGGAGTTGGTCGCCGAGCCACCGGTTCGCGGTGGGGGTGAGGCCCAGGCAGACGTCGAAGCCGCGGGCCTGCGCGTCACGGATGACGGTGGCGATGTCGAAGACCGGGGGCGCAGCGGAGCCGAACAGGTACAGAGTCGAGGTCATGACCGGCAGTGGATCACATGCAACCGCCCCCGCTCCAGGAGGAGTCGGGGGCGGACTGCCTGTCCCACGCGTCGGGCGCGAGTACCGTTCCAAGTGGGAGCAAGGAACGAGGAGACCAGTATGCCCTCACCAGACGACGACCACACCGGTACCCGCATCCGCGAGCAGCGCAGACTGGCCAGGCTCACACAACGCGAACTCGCCAACCGCATCCCCTACTCGTACAGCCTGCTCAACCAGGTCGAATGCGGCGCCCGCCCCGCCACCGCAGACTTCGTCGCCGCGGTCGCGCACGCCCTGAAGGTCGACGTCACCACCCTCACCGGACAGCCCTACGTGACCGAATTGCAGCGCGACCGGCTCGCCGAACTCGTGCGCCCGATCCGCGAAGCCCTCGACCTGTACGACCTCGGGGCGAACCCGGACCTGACCGCCCGGCCGGCGGCCCAACTCGTCGCGGCCGCCGACCGGCTGTGCGCCGAAGTCCGCGCCACCCACCTCCGCAACGCAGCCCGCGCCCTCCCCGGCACGATCGCCGAACTCACCCACACCGCCTGGGCGACTCCCTCGACGGAACTGTGGCGCGCGCTCGCCTCCACCTACCGGACCGCACACGACATCACCGTCAAGCTCGGCTACTACGACCTGTCTGCGGTCGCCCTGGACCGGATGGCGTGGGCCGCCGAACGCGCCTCCGACCCGTGCCTGGGCGCCGTCCGCCAGTACATGCGGGCGCTGGTCTACTTCCGGGAGGGCGAATACACGATCGGGCAGCGGCTCGTGGCCGCCGGCCACAACGTCGTCGCGCAGGCGGAGGAATCCCGGGAGGCGCTCGCGGTCGCCGGCCAGCTGCACCTCGGCGGGTCCGTCATCGCCGCCCGCGCGGACGACGTGGCGGCGGTGGTCGAGCACATCGGGGAGGCCCGGAAGATCGCGAAACGGATCGGGGACGCCTCCGACATCCACTGGCTCAGCTTCGGGCCGGCGAACGTGGCCATGCACCGCATGTCCGCCGCGGTGGAGATGGGCCAGTACGACAACGCGCTGAAGCAGGCCCGCCGGATCCGGCTGCCCGCCTCGGTCGCCACGTCGCGGCGCGCGCACTTCCTGATCGACCAGGCGCGCACGGAGATGGAGACCGGGCACACGGACGCCGCGCTGGAGCATCTGGTGCAGGCCCGGAAGGCGGCCCCGGAGCAGACCCGCTACCACCCGGGTGCGAGGGAGACGATCCGCGGCCTGGTGCACACCGCGCGGCGGACTCCGGACACCCTGAACTACATGGCGGCGTGGGTCGGCTTGTAGGCGCGCTCACAGCGCTCACAGATCTGTGAGCGTTCCGGGGTTGCCCAGCTTCTACGGTCACTGGTGTGAGACGGATCACCGTGACCGTGGAGGCGAGACCGATGCCGAGCGAGACCGCCAGCAGCCCAACCCTCGACGCTGCGCTCGCCCTGCTCGACTTCCCTGACGTCGACGAGCTCACCGACGCCCAGCGCCGCGGCCTGACCTGCGTCCACGACGCGTTCGGCTTCGACCCGACGACAGTCGTGCGTTTCGGTCAGCGGACCTCGGAGCGCGGCGACTGGTTCCCCAGCGCGCACCCCCGCTGCGTGGCCCACATGGCCCTCGCCTCACTGCGGAGTCATGCCGCGTGCTGCGAGCAGTGCGTGGACGACGCGAGCCAGTGTGAGACCGCGGCCGCGCTCGTCCTGCTGGTCGAGGAGTACTCGCGGTGAGCGCGGCACTGACGCCGGTACCCACTCCGGCACAGGCGGCGTTCATCGTGGTCCACGAGCACAGCGTGACGTGCCCGCGGTGCAAGCCGATATGGGAGGGCGACCGGGCGACTTTCCAGAAGTGCCCCGAGGTGGAGCGGCTGGTCCGGGTGTGGCAGGCACTGAGCAAGCAGCGGAGGCGGATATGACGAAGCATGAACGCCAGGCAGCCACGAGGGCGCGTACCGAGGCCGCGGATGGCTCCGGCTTCCGCGCAGCCGGCCTGTGCGGGGCGAAGCACCCCAGTCTCCGCGTGTTCTGCACCCGCACCGCTGGCCACGGCCCGAGCATCAAGCACGCCAACCACTACGTCGGCAAGCGGCTACCTGCGGACTTCGTCGGCGTGACGTGGTAGAGCTCCGGTCCCGGTGCAGACGGCGCGCCGGGTCCGGTCAGGTCCCCGGTGAGGTGATCCAGGACCACCGGGGCCGCGGCCGCCTCGACGCCCCGCACGGGCGGCCGGCGGGCCGCCGCCGGACACCCTGGCCCGGCGGCGGCCCACTTCAGCGGACCAGGTCCGCGAGAGGCACAGCCAGGGCATCGGCAATCAGCAGGAGCCGGTCAATGTCCGTGGGGTATGCGCCCTGCTCGATCCGGTTGATCGTCTTGCGGTCGATGCCGGTCAGCTCGCCGAGCGTCTCCTGGGAGAGCTTCACCCTCTCGCGTGCCGCGCGGATCGCATCCCCGATGGCCCGGCGGCGGGTGAGTACCCAGTCGGGCAGCGGATCGAGTGGCACGGATACACGCTGGTGGGAGCCGTGATCGATGTCTGTACCATCCCTGGTACATCGTGAGTGCGGTTTCCGGCCAGACCGCAAGACCGAAACAGAGAAAACGCACGTTCGAGTGACTAAAAGTCAAAGATCTTGATCCCGGGGCACCCGCTACGCAGGGTGGAATCACCCCCCACGGATCGGCCGGCCGCCGCTCGCCCCCCAGGCTGCGGCGGCTTGGTCGCACGCCCCCCGGCTGCCTCGCAGCCGGGGGGCTCTGACGTGTGCGCCGGTTTGCACTCACCCCTGCCACGCCTGGGCCGCCACCGCCCCGCCGTTTGGCCCGGGCCAAACCAAGGGGAATCCAGAGGTACCCAGCGGAACCCAGGAGTATCGAAACGGAACTATTTGTCCGAGTTAGAAGCATCGTCGCAGGTCACAGTATGCTCAAGAAACGGGTTCGATTCCCGTCCGCCTCCGTCCCC
>NZ_JBFAXI010000056.1:0-55192 GCF_040680735.1 Streptomyces sp. NPDC051987
CGCCGTCCCGAGGCGTCCCCGCCGGCGCCCGGCGGCCCCCTCGCACGGGGCCGCCGGGCGCCTGCGCGCTGTGTCCCGCCCTACAATCCAGAAGTGGGAACATGACCTTAATGTTCCGTTTTGGTGCCTTGTGGCGGAGGGAACGCCCACATGCAGCGCAGGGGACGGACGCGGACTCCACCGCACCGGGGGCTGGTCCCCCTGACGACGGTCGCGGGCGCCCTGCTCGCCGTGCTGACGGGCCTCGTCTTCCTGATGCTGGTGCTCGCGATCCAGGACGCCCGGCACTCCCTGCTCTCCGCCCGCAGCGGCCGTCCCGCCCTGGACCAGGTCGGGGTGGTCCAGGGGACCATCCTCGACATGGAGGGCGGACAGCGCAGCTACGTCATCACCCGGCAGGACGCGTTCCTCGCGCCGTGGCGGACCGCCACAGCCGCGTTCCCCGCGCAGGCACAGCGGCTCGTGGACGTCAGCACGTCACCCTCCCAGCGGCAGCTCGCCCGGCAGATCCAGCGGGCCGGGCAGTCCTTCGTCGACGACTACTCGGTCCCGCTCGTGGCCGCGGCCCGGCGCGGCGACCCCGACGCGAGCAGCACCGCGCGGACCCTGGAGGGCAAGCAGCGGCTCGACGCGCTCCGCGGCCAGTTCTCCCGCTACCTGCGCGCCCAGCGCGCCGCGGTCAGCCGGCACGAGAACGCGCTGGAGGCCCGGATGCGCACGCTGATGATCGCCGCCTCCGCCGGGGTCGGGGTCGCCCTCCTCCTGATCGCCGCCTTCGGCGCCTACCTGACCCGGGTGATCGTCTGGCCGGTGCGCAGGATGGCCCGCTTCGCCACCCGGCTGGCCGCCGGCGACCTCGGCGCCCGGGTACCGCTCACCGGACGCCGGGAGATCGGCCAGCTGGAGGCCGCGTTCAACAGCATGGCCGGCTCCCTGGAGAAGAGCCACCGGCGACTCCGGCTGCTCTACGACGCCGGTACCGCCGTCGGCAACACCCTGGACATCAGGCGCACCGCCGACGAACTGGTGCGGGTGGCCGTACCCCGCTTCGCCGACTTCGTCACCGTCGACCTGGAGGAGTCCGTCCTGCTGCTCGGCGGGGAGCCGACGGCCAAGGAGACCGTCCTGCGGCGCGTCGCCCTGGGCGGCGTCCGCGACGACTCCCCGCTGGAGGCGGCCGACGCCCTGATCGCCGTGGAGCCGCCCGTCGAGGCCGTCCGGGACCCCGGCAGCGCCGCGTCCCTCGTCGCCGACCTGCGGGACGCCCCGGACGCGGTCTTTCCGGAGGCGTCCCGCACCGACCGGCTCCTCGACTACGGGATGAGCTCGCTGATCACCGTGCCGCTGTCGGTCCAGGGCGTCCTGATGGGCGTCGTCGTCTTCTGGCGCACCCGGGACTCACCGCCGTTCGAGGAGGACGACCTGTCCGACGCCCGGGAACTCGCCGCGAGGTCCGCGACCGCCATCGACAACGCACGGCGCTACACCCGGGAGCGCGAGACCGCGCTCGCGCTCCAGCGCAGCCTGCTGCCGCACGTCCTGCCCGACTCCCCGAGCCTCGACTTCGCCTTCCGCTACCTCCCCACCGGCACCCGGGCCGGCGTCGGCGGCGACTGGCTCGACATCATCCCGCTGTCCGGCACCCGGGTGGCCCTGGTCGTCGGGGACGTCGTCGGACACGGCATCGAGGCCTCCGCCACCATGGGCCGGCTGCGCACGGCGGTGCGCACCCTCGCCGACGTCGACCTGCCCCCCGACGAACTCCTCACCCACCTGGACGACCTGGTCCTGCACCTGGACGACGGCGCCGGAGAACAGGCCGGTGAGGTCGGCTCGACCTGCCTGTACGCCGTCTACGACCCGATCTCGCGGCAGTGCTCGCTGGCCAGCGCCGGCCACCCGCTGCCCTTCGTGATCTCCCCGCAGGGTGCGGTGGAACCCGCCCCCGGGCAGGCCGGACCCCCGCTCGGGCTCGGCGGGCTGCCCTTCGAGACCACCGACCTCCTCCTCCCCGAGGGCGCCACCCTCGCGCTGTTCAGCAACGGCCTGGTGCACTCCCGCGACCTCGACCTGAGCCACGGTCTCGACCGGCTGCGCCGCGCGCTGGCGGCGTCCGGTGCGGAGGAGTCGCTGGAGGCGGACTGCGACCGGGTGGTGGCCGCGCTGCGCACCGGCGAACCCGCCGACGACGTCACCCTGCTGCTGGCCCGGACCCGTGCCCTGCCCGGCGACCAGGTGGCCGCCTGGGAGGTCCCCCCGGACCCCGAGCAGGTCGCGCGGGCCCGGACCCTGACCACCGGCCAGCTCGGCGCCTGGAAACTGGACGAGCTGTCGTTCACCACCGAACTCGTGGTCAGCGAACTCGTCACCAACGCCATCCGCTACGGCGGCCCCCCGATCCGGCTGCGGCTCATCAGAGACACCAGGGCGCTGATCTGCGAGGTCTCCGACGGCAGCAGCACCGCCCCCCATCTGCGGCGGGCCCGGGTCTTCGACGAGGGCGGCCGCGGCCTGCTGCTGGTGGCCGGGCTCACCCGGCGGTGGGGGACCAGGCAGACCGCCGCGGGCAAGACGATCTGGTGCGAGCAGGCGCTGCCGGCGACCGACGCGTCCGGGCGTGCGCCGGGCTCCGTAGACTGGTCCCGTGAGTGATCTGCCTCCGCACGACCCCCATGAGAGCTTCGACGACCACTTCGACGACATCGTCGAGGCCGAGACGGACCGCGACCCCGATCTCGCGGTGATCGAGGCCGGCAGCCGGACCCTGCGCACCCAGGGCGGACCGCAGCAGGCCGACGTCCCCGGCCGTCCCGAGGACCCCGAGGTCGACAAGGCCCTGCGCGAGGTCGAGGCGGAGCTCGCCACCCGCTGGGGCGAGACCAAGCTGGAGCCGTCGGTCACCAGGATCGCCGCGCTGATGGACGTCCTGGGGGACCCGCAGCGGTCGTACCCCTCCATCCACATCACGGGCACGAACGGCAAGACGTCCACCGCCCGGATGATCGAGGCCCTCCTCGGCGCCTTCGACCTGCGCACCGGCCGCTACACCAGCCCGCACGTGCAGTCGATCACCGAGCGCATCAGCCTCGACGGCGCCCCGGTCTCCGCCGAGCGGTTCATCGAGACGTACCAGGACGTCAAGCCGTACATCGAGCTGGTCGACGCCCGGCAGGAGTACCGGCTCTCCTTCTTCGAGGTGCTCACCGCGATGGCGTACGCGGCCTTCGCGGACGCCCCCGTGGACGTGGCCGTCGTCGAGGTCGGCATGGGCGGCTCCTGGGACGCCACGAACGTCATCGACGGTGACGTCGCCGTCGTCACCCCCATCGACCTCGACCACACCGACCGGCTCGGCACGACCACCGCCGAGATCGCCGCAGAGAAGGCCGGCATCATCAAGCAGGACGCCACCGTCATCCTGGCCCAGCAGCCGGTCGACGCGGCGCAGGTCCTCCTGAAGAAGGCCGTCGAGGTGGACGCCACCGTCGCCCGCGAAGGCCTGGAGTTCGGCGTGGTCGCCCGCCAGGTCGCCGTCGGCGGCCAGCTGCTGACGCTGCGCGGCCTCGGCGGCGAGTACGACGAGGTCTACCTGCCCCTGCACGGCCCCTACCAGGCCCACAACGCGGCCGTCGCGCTCGCCGCGGTCGAGGCGTTCTTCGGGGTCGGCTCGCAGCGTCCCGAGCCCCTGGACATCGACACCGTCCGCAAGGCCTTCGCGGCCGTCTCCTCGCCGGGCCGCCTCGAAGTCGTACGGCGCTCTCCGACCGTCGTCCTGGACGCCGCCCACAACCCGGCCGGGGCACGGGCCACCGCCGAGGCCGTGGGCGAGGCCTTCGACTTCAGCCGGCTGATCGGCGTGGTCGGGGCCAGCGGCGACAAGAACGTCCGGGGCGTCCTGGAGGCCTTCGAGCCGCTCTTCGCCGAGGTCGTGATCACCCAGAACTCCAGCCACCGCGCGATGGACGCGGACGAGCTGGCCGCGGTCGCCGTCGAGGTGTTCGGCGAGGACCGCGTCCAGGTCGAGCCGCGGCTGCCCGACGCCCTGGAGGCCGCGATCACGCTGGCCGAGGAGGAGGGCGAGTTCGCCGGCGGCGGGGTGCTGGTCACCGGCTCGGTCGTCACCGTCGGCGAGGCCCGGCTGCTCCTCGGGAGGGGCTGACCATGCGCACGCTCTGTTCCTCGACCCTGATCGGCGAGTTCTTCGTCATCGGCTTCGCCGCCCTGGTCGCCATGAAGGACCCCGGCCTCTCCGCCTCCACGGTGTGGCTGGTCAGCGGCATCGCCATGGCCCTGTGCGTCGCCCTGTGCGGGGTGCTCACCCGCCCGGGAGGCGTCCCCCTCGGCTGGGCCCTGCAGCTCGCCCTGATCGCGTCCGGGATCTTCGTGCCGACGATGTACTTCCTGGGCGCGGTGTTCGCAGGCCTGTGGTGGGCGTCCGTCCACTACGGAAGAAAGATCGACGAGGCCAAGGCCCGCTTCGCCGCCCAGCCCCCCGAGAACACCCCGTCCGGCGCCTGACCACCGAGGCCGACCGGTGCGTCCGGGAGCGGAAGCAGGCCGGCGCGGCACCTCGGTCTGCCGGGCGTCCGGGGCGCAGCCCCGAAGACGGCCCGGCCGCCCGACCCGCACACGGTGTAACGGGCGCTCAGACCGGCCCTGTAGCCTCTCCTCACCGCACCCGGCCAGTACCGAAGGAGCCCTCCCGTGACCCAGCGCACCCTCGTCCTGCTCAAGCCCGACGCCGTCCGTCGGGGCCTGACCGGCGAGATCATCAGCCGTATCGAGCGCAAGGCCGGCTGGCAGATCACCGCGCTGGAACTGCGTACCCTGGAGCGCGCCACGCTGGAGCAGCACTACGCCGAGCACGTCGGCAAGCCGTTCTACGAGCCGCTGGTCGAGTTCATGTCCTCCGGTCCGGTCGTCGCCCTGATCGTCGAGGGCGAGCGGGTCATCGAGGGCATCCGCGTGCTGGCCGGTCCCACCGACCCGATCGCCGCCGCGCCCGGCTCCATCCGCGGTGACTTCGGCGTCATCGTCCGCGAGAACCTGATCCACGCCTCCGACTCGGAGGAGTCCGCCGAGCGCGAGGTGAAGATCTTCTTCCCGGGCCGCGGGTAACCGCAGCGGACCCGCGACGCACCCCCGACGGGCCCGCGACGGGCCCGTACGGAGTTTTCGTGGACGTTTTTGACGCGATGTCAGCCCGATGGGCCGGACGCGCGGGGACGGCCGGACGATTTCGGCCGTCCCTCGGCATATGCGTGCCGATCGGGGGAACGAGTGGCCCCGTTGGCCCGTCTCCACAAGCGAGGCGGCCCGGTACGTGCTGACAATGGCGAAGACCCTCGCGCAGTGTTCGTGCAGGCGCGTCTACGATGGAAGCCTTCACGCCACAGCACCCACTTCGCCGACCTGAAATGCCCTCAAAAGCTCCCGGGAAGGCCAGACGAATCCTGATGGGGAACTCAATGTCGTTCATTGGCCGTGACATGGCTGTCGACCTCGGGACCGCCAACACGCTGGTGTACGTCAGGGGTCGCGGGATCGTACTCAACGAGCCGTCCGTTGTCGCGATCAACACGAACACCGGTGGAATTCTGGCGGTCGGCGCGGAGGCGAAGAAGATGATCGGGCGCACGCCCGGCAACATCGTCGCCGTGCGCCCGCTCAAGGACGGCGTGATCGCCGACTTCGAGATCACCGAGCGGATGCTCCGCTACTTCATCCTGAAGATCCACAAGCGCCGGTACCTGGCCCGTCCCCGTGTCGTCGTGTGCGTGCCCTCCGGCATCACCGGTGTCGAGCGCCGTGCCGTCATCGAGGCGTCCTCGCAGGCCGGAGCCCGCCAGGTGCACATCATCGAGGAGCCCATGGCGGCCGCCATCGGCTCCGGCCTGCCGGTCCACGAGGCCACGGGCAACATGGTGGTGGACATCGGCGGCGGCACCACGGAGGTCGCGGTCATCTCGCTCGGCGGCATCGTCACCGCCCAGTCCATCCGTGTCGCCGGCGACGAGCTGGACAACGCGATCATCCAGCACATCAAGAAGGAGTACAGCCTCCTCCTCGGTGAGCGGACGGCCGAACAGATCAAGATCACGATCGGTTCCGCGTACGAACTCGACTCCGACGAGCACACCGAGATCCGCGGCCGGGACCTGGTGTCCGGGCTGCCGAAGACCGTGGTCATCTCCGCCGCCGAGGTCCGCAAGGCGATCGAGGAACCCGTCAACGCGATCGTCGACGCCGTCAAGACGACCCTCGACAAGTGCCCGCCGGAGCTGTCCGGCGACATCATGGACAGGGGAATCGTTCTGACCGGCGGCGGAGCACTGCTGCGCGGTCTGGACGAGCGGCTGCGCCGCGAGACCGGCATGCCGATCCACATCGCCGAGGACCCGCTGGACAGCGTGGCGCTCGGTTCCGGCAAGTGCGTCGAGGAGTTCGAGGCGCTCCAGCAGGTCCTGGACGCCCAGCCGCGCAGATGAGGTAACTCTTCGATTCCGCCGTACGAGACGAACCCCTCTCGTGCGGCGGATCGTTGACATGGAGGCATAGGCTCGCACCGAGCGGGTTCCCCCACCCCGGTTCCCCGCCCCGACGGACCTCCGCACCCCCCACCTGGTTCACAAGCTTCCGCAACCAAGCCCCACCATTTCCTATCGAGGAAGGCACGGCCGCCGCACGTGAGGGACACGAAAGAGAGCCGGCTGCTCCTGGTGCTGCTGATCGCGATCGCGTTCGCGCTGATCACGGTGGACATCCGAGGTGGCAGGAACTCCCCGGTCGACGGCGCCCGGCAGGCCGCGGCCGCGGTCTTCGGCCCGATCGAGAACGGCATGTCGACGGTGGTGGACCCGGTCGGCAACGCCGTCTCCGCCGTCCGCAACTCCGGCGAACGGCACGACCGGCTGACCCGGCTGGAGAAGGAGAACGCGGCTCTCAAGGCGAAGCTCGGCAGCGACGACCGCAACCGCAGCCGCCTCAACCAGCTCGACAGGATGCTGAACATCGCCGCCGAGGGCCAGTACGGCATCAAGGGCGCCCAGGTCATCGCCATAGGATCCGCGCAGGGCTTCTCCTGGACCATCACCATCGACGTCGGCTACAACGACGGCATCAAGCGGGACATGACCGTCCTCAACGGCGACGGCCTGGTCGGCCGCGTGACCACCGTCGGCCCGGACGCCTCCACCGTGCTCCTCGCCAACGACCCCGACTTCACCGTCGGCACCCGCATGGAGGGCAGCGACGAACTCGGCTTCGCCTCCGGGCAGGGCGACCGCCCGCTCCGCGTCGAACTCCTCAACGGCAAGGCCGAGGTGAAGAAGGGCGACCGGCTCGTCACCTTCGGCTCCCAGAACGACAGGCCGTTCGTGCCCGGCGTTCCCGTCGGCACCGTCACCGGCGTCGACCCGTCCAACGGCGGCCTCACCCGCACCCTGTACGTCACGCCGTTCGTGTCCTTCACCAAACTCGACATCGTCGGCGTGGTCGTCCAGGCCCCCAAGAAGGACCCGCGCGACGAGGTGCTCCCGGCCAAGCCCAGGCCGACCCCGACGCCGACGGTGACCGTCACGGTCACCCCGTCCGCGAGCGCGGGCACGGGCGCGAACACGGCATCGGACTCCGGCACCGACGCGGGCACGGCCCAGGCCACGGACGCGACCGCCACCAACGACCAGCAGCGGTAGGAGCTGAATCCCCTCATGCGTGTCAACCGGATCCTGCTCTCCTCCGCCCTCGTCGTCGTCGCCCTGGTCATCCAGGTCAGCGTCCTCGCCCGCCTCCACCTGCCCGGCGCCGTCCCCGACCTGATGCTGCTCACCGTCCTCGGCCTCGCCATGGTGTACGGCCATGTGGGCGGCGCCCTCGTCGGATTCGGCGCCGGACTCCTCGCCGACCTCGCCCCGCCCGCCGACCACGCGGCCGGCCGCTACGCCCTGGTGCTGTGCGTCGTCGGCTACTTCGCCGGCCTCATCAAGCCGGAGAACGGCCGCCTGAAGTCCGCCACCGGCCCGATGCTCGTCGTGGTCGCCGCCGCCGTCGGCTCCACCCTGCTGTACGCGGGCGTCGGTGCCCTCGTCGGCGACACCGCCGCCCGGCACGTCGGCATGACCAGCCTGCTGGTCACCGCCGCCCTCTACGACCTGCTGCTCGCCCCGTTCGTGGTCCCCGGTGTCATGGCCCTGGCCCGCCGCGCCGACAACGACCCGCTGACGGAGGCCAACTCCGGCTCCAAGGCGGGCGACATCTCGGCCGGCTGGATCTCCTCCGGCACCGGCATGCGCATCGGCGGCCAGCGCGGCGGCCTCGGCGGCCTCAAGGCCAAGGCCCGCACCCGGACCGTGCGCGTCGGCCGCATCAAGGGGGTCAAGCGCCTGTGACCAGGGGCGAGTTCACCCGAACGGGTACACCGGGGCGGAACGCGGCCTCACAGGTCCGTCGTTCATCATGCGTACGCGCAGGCGCAGACGTGCAGCGAGAGGGGGAGCCAGCCCAGTGACCAACATCCCCGAGACCGGTCGGACCCCACGGGTCCAGATCCGTCTCGTCGTCATCCAGATCCTCGTGCTCTCCCTGCTCGGCACCCTCGGCGGCCGCCTGTGGTACCTGCAGATCCGCGAGGGCGCGGAGTACCAGAAGGAGGCCTCGGGCAACCACGTCCAGCAGGTCGTCGACCCCGCCGTGCGCGGATCGATCCTGGACGCCCGCGGAGTCCCCCTCGCGGACAACGAGACCCGGCTGGTGGTCTCCGCCTCCCGCACCGACCTGCTCAAACAGAAGGACGACGGCAAGGCGGTCCTGACCAAGCTCGCGGCCGTCCTCGGCATGAAGCCCGAGGAGGTCATGCAGAAGGTCCGCCTCTGCGACGCCAAGACCCCCCAGCCCTGCTGGAACGGCTCGCCGTACCAGCCCATCCCGATCACCGACGAGGCCACCGCCAAGCAGGCCCTGCAGATCCGCGAGCGCTCCGAGGACTTCCCCGGCATCACCGCCGAGCCCGAGGCCGTGCGCCGCTACGCGGGCCCCGGCAAGTCCAACACCGCCCAGGTCCTCGGCTACCTCTCCCCGGTCACCGACGACGAGATCGAGCGGGCCAAGGACACCTCCTCGCCCTACCTGCGCTCCGACATGGTCGGCCGCTCCGGCCTGGAGCGGGAGTACGACAAGGAGCTGCGCGGCAAGGCCGGCGTCACCCGCTACGAGGTCGACAACCTCGGCCGCGTCATCGGCAAGGCCAAGTCCGACGCCGCCCAGGCCGGTTCCAACCTGGTCACCAGCATCGACTCACGGGTGCAGCGGGTCGCCGAGTACGAGCTGGACAGGGCGATGAAGGCCGCCCGCCAGCAGTACGACAGCATCACCCACGAGAACTACAAGGCCGACTCCGGCGCCGTCATCGTGATGGAGGCCAAGACCGGCCGGATCGTCGCCATGGCCTCCGCCCCGACCTACGACCCGAACGTGTGGGTGGGCGGCATCTCCGCCAAGGACTACAAGGCCCTCACCGGCAAGGACTCCGACTACCCGCTGCTGAACCGGGCCATACAGGGTCAGGCGGCCCCCGGTTCGACGTTCAAGGTGGTCTCCACCGCGGCCGCGGTCAACGCCGGCTACGCCTGGGACGGCGGCTACCCCTGCACCAGCTCCTACTCGGTGGGCGGCCAGGTCTTCAAGAACTTCGAGGGCGAGAACTTCGGCGACATCTCCCTGGGCCGCGCCCTGGAGGTCTCCTGCGACACCGTCTTCTACGGCCTCGCCGACCGCGAGTGGAAGAAGGACGGCGGCATCAACCCGAAGCCGGGCGAACCGAAGGACTACTTCTTCAAGACCGCCCACCAGTTCGGCCTCGGCAAGGAGACCGGCATCGACCTGCCCAACGAGGTCACCGGCCGTGTCCCCGACCGCCAGTGGAAGATCGACTACTGGAAGGCCAACAAGGACGCCTGGTGCAAGTCCGGGAAGAAGGACGGCACCTACGTCGAGAGGATCGAGTACGAGAACTGCCTCGAAGGCAACAAGATGCGCGAGGGCGACGAGATCAACTACTCCATCGGCCAGGGCGACACCCTCGTCACGCCGATACAGGAGGCGATGATCTACGGCGCCGTGGCCAACGGCGGCACCGAGTACCAGCCGACCATCGGCAAGGCCATCGTCAGCGCCGACGGCAGGACCGTCCAGGAGATCAAGCCCAAGGTGGTGCGCAGGCTGCCGGTCACCCAGGCCACCCTCAAGGGCATGGACGAGGCCTTCGCGGGCGTCATCACGCGCGGTACGGCCGCCTGGAAGTTCGGCGGCTGGCCGCAGGACAAGATCGCCCTGCACGGCAAGACCGGTACCGCCGAGGTCTACGGCAAGCAGACCACCTCGTGGCTGGCCACCTACAGCAAGGACTACACCGTCATCATGACCATCTCCCAGGCCGGTACCGGTTCCGGTGCCTCCGGTGAGGCGGTCCGCAACATCTACAGCGCGCTGTACGGCGTGTCCGCCGACGGCTCCATCGACAAGTCCAAGGCGCTGCTCTACACCCCGCAGCAGGGCCTGCCCAAGGTCCGCACGGACGGCACGATCGACTCTCCGAAGATCTCCAAGGACCCGGCGAAGGACTTCCAGGCCTACTCCCAGCAGGGCGACAAGAACACCGACAACGGGCAGACCCCGGCCGCCACCACGGCCTCCCCGTCCGCGGGCAACCGCACCACCCGCAGACGACCGCACAGGCGCGGCAGCCGGAGGACGCTCACATGACCGGCGTGAACAGCTTCTCCGTCTCCGGGTACGGCCCGGCACGCCCCCGCTGGACCAGGGTCTTCGCCCGCGACTCGCTGACCCGCCGGCTGGACTGGCCGATGCTGCTGGCGGCGGTCGCCCTGTCCCTGCTCGGCTCGGTGCTGGTGTACTCGGCGACCCGCAACCGCACCGAGATCAACCAGGGCGACCAGTACTACTTCCTGGTCCGGCACCTGATGAACACCGGCATCGGGCTCGCCCTGATGATCGGCACCATCTGGGTCGGCCACCGCCAGCTCCGCAACGCCGTGCCGATCCTCTACGGCCTCTCCCTGGTCGGCATCCTCGCGGTGCTCACCCCGCTGGGCGCCACCATCAACGGCAGCCGCAACTGGATCGTCTTCGGCGGCGGCTTCTCGCTGCAGCCCGCCGAGTTCGTGAAGGTCACGATCATCCTGGGCATGGCGATGATACTGGCGGCGCGGGTCGACGCCGGTGACAAGAAGTACCCCGACCACCGCACCGTCCTGCAGTCCCTGGCCCTGGCCGCGGTCCCGATCATGATCGTGCTGCTCATGCCCGACCTCGGCACGGTCCTGGTCATGGTGACCATCATCCTCGGCGTGCTGCTCGCCTCCGGCGCCTCCAACCGCTGGGTCTTCGGCCTGCTCACCGCCGGCGTGATCGGCTGCGTCGCCATCTGGCAGCTGCACATCCTGGACGAGTACCAGATCGCCCGCTTCGCCGCCTTCGCCAACCCGAGCCTCGACCCGTCCGGCGTCGGCTACAACACCAACCAGGCCCGCATCGCGATCGGCTCCGGCGGCCTGACCGGCGCGGGCCTCTTCCACGGCTCGCAGACCACCGGCCAGTTCGTCCCCGAGCAGCAGACCGACTTCGTCTTCACGGTCGCGGGGGAGGAGCTGGGCTTCGTCGGCGCGGGCCTGATCATCGTGCTCCTCGGCGTCGTCCTGTGGCGCGCCTGCCGTATCGCCCGCGAGACGACCGAGCTGTACGGCACGATCGTCGCGGCCGGGATCGTGGCGTGGTTCGCGTTCCAGGCGTTCGAGAACATCGGCATGACCCTCGGCATCATGCCCGTCACCGGTCTCCCGCTGCCCTTCGTGTCGTACGGCGGCTCGTCGATGTTCGCGGTGTGGGTGGCGGTGGGACTGCTGCAGTCGATCAGAGCGCAGCGGCCGATGTCGGCATAGCCGGAGCCGGCCGGGGAACTCGCCGGGGTGAAGACACCGGACAGGGTGTCTTCACCCCGATCACATTTTCCGTTTCCCTCCGATTCACCCCCATCGACGTCTGCCCTCTCGGCGGCCACACCACTAGATTCAGCTCATGGCGGATACGAAGCGTGAAATCGAGCGCAAGTACGAGTCCAACGACAGCGGTCTGCCCGACCTGACCGGAGTCGCCGGCGTGGCGAACGTCCTGGACAAGGGCACCACCGAACTCGACGCGACCTACCACGACACCTCGGACCTGCGACTGGCCGCGGCCCGTATCACCCTGCGCCGCCGCCAGGGCGGCAGCGACGCCGGCTGGCACCTGAAACTCCCCGTCGCCCCCGGCGTCCGGGACGAGATCCACGCCCCGCTCGCCGACACCGTCCCCGGCGAACTCGCCGCCCTCACCCGCTCCCGGGTCCGCGAAGGACAACTCGTCCCGGTGGTCCGCCTGCGCACCACACGAGACGTGCAGAACCTCGTCGACGCCCGCGGCCGGCTGCTCGCCGAGGTCAGCGTGGACCACGTCCGCGCCGAACGCCTCTTCGGCGGCGAGGGCACCGCCCAGTGGACCGAGATCGAGGTCGAACTGGCCGACGGCGGCGACCCCGGCTTCCTCGACAAGGTGGAGAAACGACTGGGCAAGGCGGGCGTACGCCCCTCCGACTCCCCCTCCAAGCTGGCCCGCGCCCTCGCCGAGACCAAGGGCGGCAAGCCGCACCCCGCCCCGCCCCCCGGCCGACCCGCCACCGCGGGAGACCACGTCCTCGCCTACGTCCGCGCCCAGCGCGACGCCATCGTCGCCCTCGACCCGGCCGTCCGCCTGGACACCGAGGAGGGCGTCCACGACATGCGCGTGGCCACCCGCAGGCTGCGCAGCACGTTCCGCTCCTTCGGCAAGGTGCTCGACCGGAAGATCACCGACCCCGTCGCCGCCGAACTGAAATGGCTGGCCGGCGAACTGGGCCTCGGCCGCGACCTCGAAGTCCTCGCCGAACGCCTCATCGGCTCCCTCGCCGACGTTCCCCCCGCCCTGGTCTCCGGACCCGTCCACGACCGCCTGCGCGCCTGGGCCGACGCCGGTGAACGCGGCTCCCGGCACCGCCTGCTCGGCGTCCTGGACTCCCGGCGCTACCTCGACCTCCTCGACACCCTGGACGCCCTCATCGCCGACCCGCCCCTGCTCAAGGCGGCCGCCAAGAACCCCGAGAAGGTGCTCACCAAGGCCGTACGCAAGGACTTCCACAAGGTCACCGACCTGATCGAGACGGCCATGGCCCAGCCCCCCGGCCGCGACCGCGACCTCGGCCTGCACGAGGCCCGCAAGAAGGCCAAGCGCACCCGCTACGCGGCCGAGGCGGCCCACCCCGCCCTCGGCAAACCGGCCAAGAAGCTGACCAAGTCCATGAAATCCCTGCAGAGCATGCTCGGTGAACACCAGGACAGCGTGATGGCCCGCGAGACCCTGCGTGAACTGTCCGCGGTGGCCCACGCCGCCGGGGAGAGCGCGTTCACCTACGGGCTGCTGTACGGCCGCGAGGAACAGCGCGCGGCGGCGATCGAGGCCGAGACCCCCGACGCCTGGAAGAGGATCAAGAACAAGGCGCCGGTGTGATCCTGGCGTACGGGGGAGCCCGCCGACCGGGTTAGGCTTGATGGTCACCCGCCCCGGCCGCCGGCCGGGAAGCCGCCCCGGCCACCGGCCGGGGAAGCCGCCCCCCAGCCACCTCACAAAGGTCCGCGAGATGCCTGCCGAAGCCGCCTCTCAGGTCGCCGAGTCTGTGTTCCCGCAGCTCGAAGCACTGCTCCCGCACGTGCAGAAGCCGATCCAGTACGTCGGCGGAGAGCTCAACTCCACGGTCAAGCCGTGGGAGGCGTGCGACGTCCGCTGGGCACTCATGTACCCCGACGCGTACGAGGTCGGCCTGCCCAACCAGGGCGTCATGATCCTCTACGAGGTGCTCAACGAGCAGGAGGGCGTCCTCGCCGAGCGCACCTACAGCGTCTGGCCGGACCTGGAAGCGCTGATGCGCGAGCACCGCGTCCCCCAGTTCACGGTGGACAGCCACCGCCCCGTCAAGGCCTTCGACGTGTTCGGCCTGTCCTTCTCCACCGAGCTGGGCTACACGAACATGCTCACGGCCCTCGACCTGGCCGGCATCCCCCTGGAGTCCCGCGAGCGCACCGTCGACGACCCGATCGTGCTGGCCGGCGGACACGCGGCCTTCAACCCCGAGCCCATCGCCGACTTCATCGACGCGGCCGTCATCGGCGACGGCGAACAGGCCGTCCTCGACATGACGGAGATCATCCGCGCCTGGAAGGCCGAGGGCCGCCCCGGCGGCCGCGAGGAGGTCCTCCTCCGCCTCGCGAAGACCGGCGCCGTCTACATCCCCGCGTTCTACGACGTCGAGTACCTCCCCGACGGCCGCATCGCCCGCGTCGTCCCCAACCGGTCGGGCGTGCCCTGGCGGGTCTCCAAGCACACCGTCATGGACCTGGACGAGTGGCCCTACCCCAAGCAGCCCCTCGTCCCGCTCGCCGAGACCGTCCACGAACGCATGTCCGTGGAGATCTTCCGCGGCTGCACCCGCGGCTGCCGCTTCTGCCAGGCCGGCATGATCACCCGCCCGGTGCGCGAGCGGTCCATCACCGGCATCGGCGAGATGGTCGACAAGGGCCTCAAGGCCACCGGCTTCGAAGAGGTCGGCCTGCTCTCCCTCTCCTCCGCCGACCACTCGGAGATCGGCGACATCGCCAAGGGCCTCGCCGACCGCTACGAGGAAGACAAGATCGGCCTCTCCCTGCCCTCCACCCGCGTCGACGCCTTCAACATCGACCTGGCCAACGAACTGACCCGCAACGGCCGCCGCTCCGGCCTCACCTTCGCCCCCGAAGGCGGCTCGGAACGCATCCGCAAGGTCATCAACAAGATGGTCTCCGAGGACGACCTCATCCGCACCGTCGCGACGGCCTACGGCAACGGCTGGCGCCAGGTGAAGCTGTACTTCATGTGCGGCCTGCCCACCGAGACCGACGACGACGTCCTGCAGATCGCCGACATGGCGACGAAGGTCATCGCCAAGGGCCGCGAGGTCTCCCGCTCCAACGACATCCGCTGCACCGTCTCCATCGGCGGCTTCGTCCCCAAGCCCCACACCCCCTTCCAGTGGGCCCCCCAGCTCTCCGCCGAGGAGACGGACGCCCGCCTGGAGAAGCTCCGCGACAAGATCCGCGGCGACAAGAAGTACGGCCGCTCGATCGGCTTCCGCTACCACGACGGCAAGCCCGGCATCGTCGAGGGCCTCCTCTCCCGCGGCGACCGCCGCATCGGCGCCGTCATCCGCGCCGTCTACGAGGACGGCGGCCGCTTCGACGGCTGGCGCGAGCACTTCTCCTACGACCGCTGGATGGCCTGCGCCGACAAGGCCCTCGCCCCCTTCGGCGTCGACGTCGACTGGTACACCACCCGCGAGCGCACCTACGAGGAGGTCCTCCCCTGGGACCACCTCGACTCGGGCCTCGACAAGGACTGGCTCTGGGAGGACTGGCAGGACGCCCTCGACGAGACAGAGGTCGAGGACTGCCGCTGGACCCCGTGCTTCGACTGCGGGGTGTGCCCGCAGATGGACACCCACATCCAGATCGGCCCGACCGGCAAGAAGCTCCTTCCCTTGACCGTGGTGAACAAGTAGGTCGATCGGGCCCTGCGGGAACGCCCGCGGGGCCCACCGGCTACGGGACGAGCACGATCCTGCCGACCACCTCGCCCGCGTCCATCATGCGGTGCGCCGGCACGGCCTGGTCCAACGGCAGCACCTCGTGCACCACCGTGCGGAGTTCGCCGCGGACCGCCGCAGCGAACTGTTCGGTCCGAACGGCATGTCGCTCGGGTGTGCTCACGGTGTCGGCGCTGAACGTCGCGAACGACATGGACTTCCGGAACGCCGCCATCATGCTCATGCCGAAGTCGGCCGGCGGCGGTCCGCCGACCATGCCGACGGCCACCATGCGGCCGTTCGGGTTGAGCTTCTCGAAGAACGACGGCATGTCCGTACCCGCGACGATGTCGACGATGACGTCGTAACCGGGGGGAGCGTCCTCGCCGCCTGCACCGGAACGGTTCAGCACATGTGTTGCGCCGAGCTCGCGCAGCCGTTCGCCGCGCTCGGCCGACGATGTCGTGACAGCCACGGCGCCGGCACCGGCACCGGCCGCGAGCTGGACCGCCATGATCCCGATGCCGCCGGCCGCGCCGCGCACCAGCACCGACTCGCCAGGGCGGAGGCGGGCATGGGAGAGAGCGAAGCGGGCCACGACTCCGGAGCTTCCGAGCGTCACCGCGTCGGCTGCGGACAGACCGGCGGGGAGGGGGAGGATCTCCTCGACCGGGGCGACGGCCTGCTCCGTGTACCCGCCGCCCAAGCCCGTGAACGCCCACACGCGCTGCCCGATCCATGCCGTGTCGACCTCGTCGCCGACCGCCGTCACCGTGCCCGCCACTTCGCTGCCCGGGACGTGGCCTTCCGTGAAGCCGTAGGCGGCCAAGGCGCCGCTTCGGATCAAGGTGTCGACACCGCCGACGCCGATCGCCTCCGTGGTGATCAGCACATGTCCACGTGCGGGGGCCGGGGGCGGAAGGTCGATGACCGCCAGGCCTTCAGCGCTTCCGAATGTCTGGATCGTGACTGCTTTCAAGGCCGTCTCCTGCTTCTGGGGCCGGTGGGGCCGGTGGGGCCGGTGGGGCCGGTGGGGCCGGTGGGGACGGAGCCGTCCGCCGATCCGGGACGCTAACGGACGCCTGCGTCCGTTTCGCTAAAGTGAGAGCGGTGACGAACCGTTTGCCTCAGACCTTGCGCTCGGACGCCCAGGGCAACCGTGACCGCATCCTCGACGCGGCCCGCACGCTGTTCGCCGCAGAGGGGCTGAACGTGACGATGCGCGCGATCGCCCGGCGCGCCGAAGTGGGCCCCGCCACGCTGTACCGCCGGTTCCCCACAAAGCAGATGCTGGTCACCGAAGCGTTCATGGAGCAGATGCGGGCCTGTCGCGCGATCGTCGACGAGGGGCTCGCCGATCCGGATCCGTGGCGCGGCTTCTGCCGTGTGATCGAGAGAACCTGCGAACTGCACGCCCGCAACCGGGGCTTCACGGACGTCTTCATGGTGACCTTCCCCGATGCGGTGGACTTCGCTGCGGACCGTGAGCACACGCTGACCTCGATCGCCGAACTCGCCCGTCGTGCTCAGAGCACCGGCCGGCTGCGCCCCGACTTCGTGCTGGACGACCTGATCCTCATGCTCATGGCCAACAAAGGCATCCACACCGCATCGACGACCACCCGGGTCGCGGCTTCACGTCGCTTCGCCGCGCTGGTGATCCAGGCGTTCCGGACGTCTCCGACGCACACGTCGCTGCCGCCGGTGGCGCGGTTGGCATCCGCAGCACCCCTCAAGAACGTGTGACGACATGAACGTATGACGATGTGAAGGTGTGCGGCCCGCCGTAGTTCCCGGGCCGCCGCTCGCTCCGTCGGGGCCGCCCCGGCGGTTCGCCGTGTGCCCGGTGCGCCCGGATGCCGTTGCGCCAGGTGGGTGACAGACTGAGGGCTCGGAGTCGGGTGGCCCTGGCGAAGGGCCCGGTCCGCTCGCAGGCCAGTCGGGACCTTCCATGACCTCTGACGCGCGGTACTCCCCGCAGGACACCGCTCTGCTGATCGTCGACCCGTACAACGACTTCCTGTCCGAGGGCGGAAAACTCTGGCCCCGGGCCAAGGATGTGGCGGAGAGGGTCGGCCTGCTCGATCACATGCGTACCGTCCTGGCCACCGCCCGTGACCGGGGCCTGCGGGTCTTCGTCGTGCCGCACCACCGCACGGCGCCCGGCGACTACCGCACCTGGGAGTACCTGTCCCCGACCCAGCAGCGGGTCATGGCCGGCCAGACGTTCGCCGAGGGCAGCTGGGGTGCCGAGTGGCACCCCGACTTCCGGCCGCGCGAGGGCGAGATCGTCGTACGGCAGCACTGGGCCTCCAGTGGTTTCGCCAACACCGACCTCGATCTCCTGCTCAAGCAGCACCACGTCCGCAAGACCGTGTTCATCGGCATGCGGGCCAACACCTGCGTCGACACCACGGCCCGCTTCGGGCAGGAGCTGGGCTACCACGTGACCCTCGTCCGCGACGCCATCGGCTCCTTCGGATGGGAGGAGATGACCGCGACGTTCGACCTCAACGCGCCCCTGTACGCCCACGCCGTGCTCACCACCGGCGAGTTCGTCGGCCTGGTGGACGGTGCGGACGGCGAGGGCTTCCGGTGACGGCCGGTCGGCCCCATGAGGTGGGCGCCGTCGGCGGAGGTGGAGGCGGTCATGCCCGGTGAGCCGAGCGGAGCCCGCGGCGAACTGACCGGACAGACGGTCGTGGTGGTGGGCGGCAGCGCCGGCATCGGCCTGGAGGCGGCCCGGCGGGTGCGGGCCGCCGGCGGTGAGGTGGTGCTCGTGGCGCGGAACGCGGAGCGCCTGCGGCAGGCGGCGGAGGAACTGCGTCCGCTGAGCACGGCCGTGCTCGACGCCCAGGACACCGCGCGGCTGGAGCGCTTCCTCGGGGAGCTGCCCGAGCGGGTCGACCACGTGCTGGTGACGGCCGGCAGCCCGTCGTACACCCCGCTCGACGAACTCGACCTGACCGCCGCCGCCCGGGACTTCGGCGGGCGGATCGCGATGACACTGGCGGTGGCGCGGGCCGGACGGGAGAAGGTCAGGGCCGGGGGAACGCTGGTGTTCATCGGCGGCACGGGCGGCCGGCGCCCCGCGCCCGGGATGGCCGTGATGGGCGCGGTCACCGCGGCGCTGCCCGCGCTCGTCGCCAACCTGGCGCTGGAGGTGGCCCCGGTCCGGGTCAACCTCATCGCGGCGGGCTTCGTGGACACCCCGCTGTCCGCCGCCCTCCTCGGCGACCAACTGGAGGCGCGGCGCGAGGAACTGCGCAAGACGCTGCCCATCGGCCGGGTCGTCGGCCCGGCCGACGTCGCCGCTCTCGCCCTGCACCTGATGGTCAACGGCGCCCTCACCGGTGCCACGTACGACATCGACGGCGGCCAGCAGCTGCTCGCCCACTGACCGGCCGTCGGGCCGGAACTCCCCACGACCCCATCAGACGGGAGACGCAAGCCATGGACATGAAACTGGAGGTCGTCGTGGTCCCGGTGACCGACGTCGACCGGGCCAAGGACTTCTACACCACGCTGGGCTGGCGGCTCGACGCGGACGTCGCCGGCGACGCCGGCTTCCGGGTGGTGCAGGTGACCCCGCCCGGTTCCCCGGCGTCGGTCATCTTCGGCTCGTCGGTCACCGACCAGGCCCCCGGCTCGGCCCAGGGCCTGCATCTGGTCGTCGACGACATCAAGTCCGCGCACGACGAACTGGCCCAGCACGGCGCCGGTCCGAGCGACGTGTTCCACGACGCGGGCGGTGTCTTCCACCACGCCGGCACCGAGGCGCGGGTGGCCGGGCCCGACGGCAGTTACGGCTCGTTCCTGTCGTTCAGCGACCCGGACGGCAACGGATGGCTCCTCCAGGAGGTCACCACCCGGCTCCCCGGGCGGCTCGACCCCGCCGCCACCACGTTCTCCTCGGCCGACGACCTGGCGGCCGCCCTGCGCCGGGCCGCGGCGGCGCACGGTGAGCACGAGGCACGCACCGGAGTCGAGGACCCCGAGTGGCCCGACTGGTACGCGCGGTACCTGGTGAGCGAACAGGCCGGGACCGAACCACCCTCGTGACGGGGGGCGCGGGCCGTGCGCCGCACGCACTGCTCCGACCTGCTGTGATGTGCCCCACGAGCCCTTGTCGTCACTCGTTCGCCGTACCTAGATTCGGTTATATGTCCGACAAAGATGCCTCTGCTCCCGCCGGGCCGGTCGAGTTCTCCGTCGACCTCACGGGTCACGAGATGACCCGCCGGGCGCATGTCATGGCCGCGCTCGGCGACGACTGGGACCCCGTAGAGACGGTGCGGGGCGAGGAGGCGGCCTACGACCTGCTGTACTCCGGCCTCGACCCGGACCAGCAGCGGCTGTACGACACCCTCCTCGCCGCCGGTGTCCTTCCGCGCCGCGGGGACGGTGGAACCACCCACGACGGGTGAGGGCCTCCCGGTCGGCCGACGAGAGGGGTGGGCGAGCCGGAAGGGCGCACAGGCGAGGGCCCGCCGGACGGTTCCGGCGGGCCCTGGCGGTGACTGCGGGTCAGACGGCGGTCGCGTACTTCGGGTTGGCGCCGTACTGGTTCTCCTCCGGCTTGCCGTCGGACGCCAGCCAGACGAGCACGAAGATCCACCCGACCAGCGGGATGATGCCGATCAGGATCGCCCAGCCGGAGCGGCCGGTGTCGTGCAGTCGGCGCACCGCGACACCGAGGCTGGGCAGCAGGACCGCGAGGTCGTAGATCGCGGCGAGCGCGGAGAAGTGGATGGCCGCGCCGACGGCGATGAGCACGATCGCGATGATCGTGTTGATCAGCGTGAACATCCAGTATTCCTGCCGACGCGCGCGCCCGCTGAACACCACGTACTTCTTCAGTACGTCCACGTACCAGTTCATTACTCGTCCCCCCGGGGATCAAGGCGTGTTTGCGCGCCCAGCAAATCAAGCCGACGTGGCCGGTTCCATCTCGATTGGCGTGCGCGGGTCAACCGTTATCTTCTCGCCGCCGTACGGTGATCAAGGGGGTCCGACCGCATCCGCGCGGCACGCCACAGCGTCATTGCGGCCATGGACATCCAGACACAGCCAACACCGCGGACGCAGCACCCCGAAGGGTGTCTGGTCGTCGCGATCCGGATCCCCGTGCGGATCCTCACGTTCCTGGTGGTGCTGCCGGTCCGCCTGCTCTGGGACGCCCTCACCGCCGTCGCGCGCCTCCTGTGGCGCTTTCTCCTCGCCCCCGTGGGCCGCGCCGTCGGCCTGCTCCTGCACGCCCTCCTCGTCGTCCCGCTGATCTGGCTCCACCGCCACGTGCTGACGCCGCTCGGCCACGGTCTCCTGTGGTTCCACGCGCGCGTGCTCACCCCGCTCGGACACGTGCTCCTACGGCTGCTCACCCCCGTCGCGAAAGCCGTCGCCCTGCTCGCCGCGGTCGTCGCCTGGGCGGCCGGGAGACTCGCCGTCGGCCTGTACCGGATCCTGTGCGTGCTCCTCCTCCTGCCCGCCCTCGCCCTGTGGCGCTGGATCCTCGCCCCGGTCACCCGGGCCCTCGCCGTCGTCCTGCGCGAGACGTGGGAGGCCCTCGGCCACGCCTGGCGGGCCGCCGGACACGTCGCACGTGCCGTCGGACGGGTTCTCGGGCCCCTCTTCCGGTGGATCTTCCTGGAACCCGCCCGCCGGGTGTACCGGACCGTCCTCACCCCGGTCGGACACGTCGTGCGGGACCTCGTCCTGCGGCCCGCCGCCCAGGCCGCACGCGCGATCGGCCGCGCCGTCCGCCAGGCTCGCGCCGACGTCCGCCGCGCCCTCTTCGGCACCCCCGCCCGGCCGCTGCCCGCCGACCGGCGGGAACCCGTCGGCCGCGACACACGTACTCTTGACGGATAGGGAAGCAGAACCACGAGAACCACGAAGGACTGACGACACTGGGCAAGCGACAGCCCGAAGGCCCGCCGCCCGCACCCGCGGTGCAGCGCATCCGACTGCGCTACACCAAGCGCGGCCGCCTCCGGTTCACCAGCCACCGTGACTTCCAGCGCGCCTTCGAGCGAGCGCTGCGCCGCTCCGAGGTGCCCATGGCGTACTCGGCGGGGTTCACACCGCACCCGAAGGTGTCCTACGCCAATGCCGCACCCACCGGCACGGGCAGCGAAGCCGAGTACCTGGAGATCGCGCTGACCGCACCCCGCGACCCGGAGCGGCTGCGCGCCCTCCTCGACGAGTCCCTGCCGACCGGCCTCGACATCGTCGACGCGGTCGAGGCGCACACGTCCGGACTGGCCGACCGGCTCACCGCATCCGTGTGGGAGCTGCGGCTGACCGGCCAGGACCCCGCGGAGGCCGAGAAGGCCGTCGCGGCGTTCAACGCCGCCGAGTCCGTCGAGGTCCGGCGCACCACCAAGAACGGCGTCCGCACCTTCGACGCCCGCCCCGCCGTCGTACGACTTGAAACACAGAGTGAAACGGCTGATAGGCCGACCGACCAGCCCTGTGCGATACTGCGGCTGGTTGTTCGGCACGTGACGCCTGCCGTACGACCCGACGACGTCCTGTCCGGTCTCCGCGCCGTGGCCGACCTGGCGCCGCCGGTCGCCGCAGCGGTGACCAGGCTGGCGCAGGGGCTGCTCGATGAAGAGACCGGCACGGTGACCGACCCGCTCGCGCCCGACCGCGAGGCAGCCGAGGCCCTCTCGAAGGCCGAACCGACTGCCACCGCGACGGCACCGGCGTAAGGAAGGTCCCGCGAAGGACGCACGTCGTAGCGCCGCCCTCGTACTCGGGAGCCACCTGGGTCGGGCAGCGCACCGACCAGAAGACTTTCGCCAGGCCGTCCGCGACAAGGCGTACGGAACCGGCGAGACAGGACACAGAGAGCTCCTGTGCGGCGCCCGCGCCCCACACGGCGGCACCGCGCACCGCGCGAGCCGCGGACGTCACCGGCGGTCGCTCGACCGATCGACGCCGGACCAGGCGCGGCGCCCGGGAGCCTGACGGGAGAAACGCCCGCATGCTCGAACCGACCGAGCCCACCGAGGGCTCCGAACCGACCACCCCCAGCGACACCCTGCCGCCGCGCAGGCGTCGCCGTGCCGCGTCCCGCCCCGCGGGACCGCCCGCCGGGACCGAGGCCGTGGCCGAGACCACCGCGCCGGCCCTGCCGCCCGCCGAGACCTTCGATGCCGCCGCAGAGGCGACGGACGAGGCCGTCGAGGCGGACGAGACCGCTGAGGCTGTGGAGACGGCCGAGGCCGTCGAGGAGGCCGTGCCTGCTCCGCGGGCGCGTCGCCGTGCCACCCGTCGGGCGTCCGCGCCCGCCGGTGCCCCGGCCGGGGCCGAGGCGGAGGCCGCCACGACGGCGGTGCCCACCGCCGACGTCGCCCCGCCCGCCGAGATCGCGGCTGCGGCCGAGCCCGCCGTCCAGAGCGCCGTCGAGAGCGGCGAGGAGGCCGCTCCGCCCCGCACCCGCCGGCGTGCCACGCGCCGTTCCTCCGCGCCCTCCGGCACCCCGGCCCCCGCGTCCGAGACCGGCGCGGACGAGACCCTGAAGCCCACCGCGGCAACCGAGGCGGCAGAGGTGGCAGAAGCGGTGCACGCCCCGGCCGTCGCCGAGGTCTCCGAGACCTCCGAGGCCGCGGAGCCTGCCGAGACCGCTGAGGCTGTCGAGGAGGCCGTCCCCGCTCCCCGTACCCGTCGCCGCGCCACCCGCCGGGCGTCCGCACCCGCCGGTGCCCCGACGCCGGCCGAGGCCGTCGAAGAGCCCGCGCCCGCCGCGGCCGTGCAGGTCTCCGCGACTGCCGAGCCCGCTGAGGCTGTCGAGGCCGCTGAGACGGCTGAGGCTGCCGAGGAGGTGGCACCGGCCCCGCGTACCCGTCGCCGTGCCACCCGCCGGGTGTCCGCGCCCGCCGGTGCGCCCGAGAACGCTGCCGTCGAGACGGCCGTGACCGAGGCCGAGGCCCCCGCCGCCGAAGAGCCGCAGGTCCGGGTCGAGGCGGAGGCCGAGGCGGTCCAGACGCCGGCCGCCGAGGCCCCCGAGGCGCCGCGCCGCAGGCGCCGTGTCGTGCGGCAGGCCGCCACCGGGTTCTCCGAGCCCGCCGCCCGGCCCGCCGCCGTTGAGGAGGAGGGGCAGCGCCGCCCGGCCCGCCCCGCCGTCGCCGTATTCCAGGCGCCCGTGTTCGCCGAGCCGAAGTTCCAGACCCCGGAGCGCGCCGCCGCCGAAGCGGCCGCGGAGGCCGCGGGAGCGGAGGAACCCGAGGAGTTCGCGGCGGCCACGGCCGCCCCCGCTGCCACGGCGTCCGCCGCGGAGCCCGCCGAGCAGTCCGACGCCGGTTC
Source organism: Streptomyces sp. NPDC051987 (assembly GCF_040680735.1). Lineage (NCBI taxonomy): Bacteria > Bacillati > Actinomycetota > Actinomycetes > Kitasatosporales > Streptomycetaceae > Streptomyces > Streptomyces sp. NPDC051987. The sequence continues at coordinate 24,011 of NZ_JBFAXI010000056.1, forward strand.
GCGCCGTCGGCGCCGCCGCCGGGGCGCCGTGGAGGAGGCCCCCGTCGCCGAGGTCGTCGCCGAGGACGAGACCGAGGAGCCGGAGGAGTCCGTCGAGGACGCCGCCGACGGCGACGACGAGGCCGAGGAGTCCGGCTCCCGCCGGCGCCGCCGCCGTGGTGGCCGTCGTCGCCGCCGCGGTGACGCCGCCGACGGCGAGGGTGCCGACGACGGCTCCGACGAGCTCGCCGCCGAGCAGGCCGACCAGGACGCCGAGGACACCGCCGAGCAGGAGGAAGAGGACGAGGAGGAGGCCCACGACGAGGCCGGCCTGTCCTCCTCCAGCAGCCGCCGTCGCCGTCGGCGTCGCCGGCGTGCCGGGGACACCCCCGACACCGAGCCCGCCGAGAACGACCCGGAGCGCACGGTCGTCAAGGTCCGCGAGCCCCGCAAGCCCTCCGAGCCGTCCGACGAGGTGCAGTCCATCAAGGGCTCCACGCGTCTGGAGGCCAAGAAGCAGCGCCGCCGCGAGGGCCGCGAGCAGGGCCGCCGACGCGTCCCGATCATCACCGAGGCCGAGTTCCTCGCCCGCCGCGAGGCCGTCGAGCGCGTGATGGTCGTACGCCAGCACGGCGACCGTACGCAGATCGGCGTCCTGGAGGACGGCGTGCTCGTCGAGCACTACGTCAACAAGGAGCAGTCGACCTCGTACGTCGGCAACGTCTACCTGGGCAAGGTGCAGAATGTACTGCCGTCGATGGAGGCCGCCTTCATCGACATCGGCAAGGGCCGCAACGCCGTCCTCTACGCCGGTGAGGTCAACTTCGAGGCGCTGGGCATGGCCAACGGGCCGCGCCGTATCGAGTCCGCCCTGAAGTCCGGCCAGTCCGTCCTCGTCCAGGTGACCAAGGACCCGATCGGCCACAAGGGCGCCCGCCTCACCAGCCAGGTCTCCCTCCCGGGCCGCTACCTCGTGTACGTCCCCGAGGGCTCGATGACCGGTATCAGCCGCAAGCTGCCCGACACCGAGCGCGCGCGTCTGAAGACCATCCTCAAGAAGATCGTCCCCGAGGACGCGGGCGTCATCGTGCGCACCGCCGCCGAGGGCGCGAGCGAGGACGAACTGCGCCGCGACGTCGAACGGCTCCAGGCGCAGTGGGAGGACATCCAGAAGAAGTCGAAGAACGGCAACGCCCCGACGCTGCTGTACGGCGAGCCGGACATGACCGTCCGGGTCGTCCGCGACATCTTCAACGAGGACTTCTCCAAGGTCGTCGTCAGCGGTGACGAGGCCTGGGAGACCGTCCACGGGTACGTCGCGCACGTCGCCCCCGACCTCGCCGGCCGGCTGTCGAAGTGGACCTCCGAGGTCGACGTCTTCGCCACCTACCGGATCGACGAGCAGCTCGCCAAGGCCCTGGACCGCAAGGTCTGGCTGCCCAGCGGCGGTTCGCTGGTCATCGACCGGACCGAGGCGATGGTCGTCATCGACGTCAACACCGGCAAGTTCACCGGCCAGGGCGGCAACCTCGAGGAGACGGTCACCAGGAACAACCTGGAGGCGGCCGAGGAGATCGTCCGCCAGCTGCGGCTGCGCGACCTCGGCGGGATCATCGTCATCGACTTCATCGACATGGTCCTGGAGTCCAACCGGGACCTGGTGCTGCGGCGCCTGCTCGAATGCCTCGGGCGGGACCGCACGAAGCACCAGGTGGCCGAGGTGACCTCGCTGGGGCTCGTCCAGATGACCCGCAAGCGTGTCGGGCAGGGCCTGCTGGAGTCCTTCTCCGAGACCTGCGTGCACTGCAACGGCCGCGGTGTCATCGTCCACATGGAGCAGCCCGGCTCCGGCGGCGGTGGCGGCGGCAAGCGCAAGAAGCGCGGGCGCGGCGGCGACGGGCACGAGCACGAGCACGACGTGCACGACACGCACGAGACCCACGAGGTCGTGTCCGACGGGGCCCTGGAGCACGCCGAGGCCGTTCACGCGGTCGAGACGGCTGCGGAGATCGCGGCCGAGGCCGCCGAACCCGTCGCGCTGCCCGCGCCCGACTTCACGCCGGACGAGGAGCTGTACAGCAGCGTCGCCGAGGCGGAGGCCGCGGCCGGCCGCGGCCGTACCCGCCGCCGGGCGAGCCGCCGGGCCTCGGCACCGGCCGGAGCGCCCAGGGAGCGCCGCGGGACGCGTCGGGAGGCCACGCCCGAGGCGGCGGAGGCCGCGCCCGAGGTGGCCGAGGTGGCGGAGGTACCCGCCGCCGAGGCGCACGCCGAGCCGGTCGCCGTCGAGGACCCGGTCGTCGAGACCCCGCAGGCCGCGGTGGCCGAGACGGCCCCGGCAGCCGAGGAGACCGGGCCCCAGGGCCGGACGCGCCGCCGGGCCACCCGGAAGGTGTCGGCGCCCGCCGGTTCGCCGGCCGGGGCCGAGGCGGCCGTGGTGACGGTCGTCGCCGAGAGCGCCCCGACCGCGGACACGTCGGCCGAGGCGCCGGCGCGGACGGCTCCGGAACCGGTCGCTCAGACCGAGGCGGACACGCCCGCGGAGAGCGCCGCTCCGGCCCGCCCGCGCCGCCGCGCGGTGCGCAAGGCCACCGCGCCGACCGCGTCCGAGGAGACGGCCGTCGTGGTCGTGCCGTCGGCGGAGACGCCCACGGCCGCCGAGGCTCCCGCCGAGGCCGCTGCGGCTCCCGCCGAGGCTGCCGAGGGCACCGTCGAGGAGACTGTCGAGGAGGCCGCCCCGGCCAAGAAGACGGCCCGCAAGACGGCTGCCAAGAAGACAGCGGCGAAGAAGACGGCCGCCAAGAAGACCGCCGCCAAGAAGACGGCGGCGAAGAAGACGACGGCCAAGAAGGCGACTGCCAAGACCGCCAAGACGGCCGCCGCCAAGTCGACGGCGAAGAAGACCACCACGGTCGCCACCGCCACCGACGAGGGCTGACGCACGGGCGCGGGGCCGGTCCGCACGACCGGCCCCGCGCTGTACGGGATCTGCTCCGAGAGGGACCCGTGCCGAGGGGCATCGTTCCGCGCGGGCCGCGGGCTCAGTCCCGAGCGGAATCCGTTCCGTGCGGGCCGTGGGCTGCGTTCCGAGTGGAATCCGTTCCGCGGGGGTTCCGTTCCGAGTGACCGGCCCCACACCCCCGGGGCCCGGTTTGACCCCCTCGGCCACCGCCCCGTAACCTTGACCGTCGGCGTGTCCATGGATAAGAGGACGCGCCACATCCCCGTAAACCTCTTCCTCCGGAGCACACGGTGCACCGGAGAGGCGGCCCGCGTTCGCCGGGCGGCTGGACTGCGGGGGTGCCGTTCCCGAGCGAGAGAGTGAGATCCGCGTGTACGCCATCGTGCGCAGCGGTGGTCGCCAGCACAAGGTTGCTGTCGGCGACATCGTCGAGGTTGACAAGATTTCCACCGCCAAGGTTGGCGACACGGTCGAGCTCTCGACCCTGCTCGTTGTCGACGGCGAGGCCGTGACCAGCGACCCGTGGGTGCTGGCCGGCATCAAGGTCCAGGCCGAGGTCGTGGACCACCACAAGGGCCAGAAGATCGACATTCTGCGCTACAAGAACAAGACCGGTTACCGCCGTCGCCAGGGCCACCGCCAGCAGTACACGGCGATCAAGGTCACTGAGATCCCCGCGGCTGCGAAGTAAGGGACTGAGGAGAGATGGCACACAAGAAGGGCGCATCGTCCACCCGTAACGGTCGTGACTCCAACGCTCAGCGCCTCGGCGTGAAGCGCTTCGGCGGTCAGGTCGTCAACGCGGGCGAGATCCTGGTCCGCCAGCGCGGCACCCACTTCCACCCGGGTGCGGGCGTCGGCCGCGGCGGCGACGACACGCTGTTCGCGCTGAACGCCGGCGCGGTGGAGTTCGGTACCCACCGTGGCCGCAAGGTCGTGAACATCGTCCCGGTCGCCTGAGTCTGCTGACAAGCAGGGCTCTGACCGAACGTTTCGCGAGGCGGACCTCACTTCCCGGTCGGGAAGGCGGGTCCGCCTTTCGCGTGTTGACATAGGTATTACCCCGTTAGTATCTGGAGGCACTGCACCATGACCACCTTCGTGGACCGCGTCGAGCTGCACATCGCCGCGGGTAACGGAGGCCACGGCTGCGCCTCCGTGCACCGGGAGAAGTTCAAGCCGCTCGGCGGCCCCGACGGCGGCAACGGCGGCCGCGGCGGCGACGTCATCCTGACCGTCGACCAGTCGGTGACGACGCTCCTCGACTACCACCACTCCCCGCACCGCAAGGCCACCAACGGCAAGCCCGGCGAGGGCGGCAACCGGGCCGGCAAGGACGGCCAGGACCTGGTCCTGCCGGTCCCCGACGGCACGGTGGTGCTGGACAAGGCCGGGAACGTGCTCGCCGACCTCGTCGGCCACGGCACCTCCTACGTCGCCGCCCAGGGCGGCCGCGGCGGCCTCGGCAACGCGGCCCTCGCCAGTGCCCGCCGCAAGGCCCCCGGCTTCGCCCTGCTCGGCGAGCCCGGCGACCTCGGGGACATCGTCCTGGAGCTCAAGACCGTCGCCGACGTGGCCCTCGTCGGCTACCCGAGCGCCGGCAAGTCCTCGCTGATCTCCGTGCTGTCCGCCGCCAAGCCGAAGATCGCCGACTACCCGTTCACCACCCTCGTCCCCAACCTCGGCGTGGTGACCGCCGGTTCCACCGTGTACACCATCGCCGACGTGCCCGGCCTCATCCCCGGCGCCAGCCAGGGCAAGGGCCTGGGCCTGGAGTTCCTGCGCCACGTCGAGCGGTGCAGCGTGCTCGTGCACGTCCTGGACACGGCGACCCTGGAGTCCGAGCGGGACCCGGTCTCCGACCTCGACGTCATCGAGGAGGAGCTCAAGCAGTACGGCGGCCTCGGCGACCGGCCGCGGATCGTCGTCCTCAACAAGATCGACGTCCCCGACGGCAAGGACCTCGCCGAGATGGTCCGCCCCGACCTGGAGGCTCGCGGCTACCGCGTCTTCGAGGTGTCGGCGGTCGCCCATCTCGGCCTGCGGGAGCTGTCGTTCGCGCTCGGCGAGCTGGTCGGCCGGGCCCGCGCGGCCAGGCCCAAGGAGGAGGCCACCCGGATCGTCATCCGGCCCAAGGCCGTGGACGACGCCGGCTTCACCGTCACCCAGGAGGCCGACGGTCTCTTCCGGGTGCGCGGCGAGAAGCCCGAACGCTGGGTCCGACAGACCGACTTCAACAACGACGAGGCCGTCGGTTACCTCGCCGACCGCCTCAACCGCCTCGGCGTGGAGGAGCAGTTGATGAAGGCGGGCGCCCGGGCCGGCGACGGCGTCGCCATCGGACCCGAGGACAACGCCGTCGTCTTCGACTGGGAGCCGTCCATGATGTCGGGCGCCGAGATGCTCGGCCGCCGTGGCGAGGACCACCGCTTCGAGGAACAGCGGCCCGCCGTGCAGCGCCGCCGCGACCGGCAGGCCGAACGCGACGAGGCCCTGGGCGAGTACACCGACTTCGACCCGTTCGAGTGAGGCCGGCGGCGGCCCCGGTCTCCCGGGGCGCCGACCTGCTGACCGCCCCTGTCAGGCTTTGCGAGTCCCTGTCAGGCACCTGCGGCCCCTGACAGGCAAGCGCAGTCCTGACACGCACCGCAGGCCCTGACAGACCTCTCAGGCTCGTTGTGGCCGGGATCCGTTCCCGGCCGCAACGAGCCTGCCGCCGTCCGCCCCGCCGCGCGCCCCGGTGTCTGCCCAGCTGTCTGCCTAGTTGTCATGTGCACGTAGTGACGTGTTCAGTGGACGGCCCGATCGGCCATGGGAGCTTCCGAAGGTCAGACCCTCCAAGAGGCCACTGTGGCAAGGGAGTCCGCGCATGACCGGAGCACCGTCGCCCGACCGACGCCGCTTTCTGACCGCCGGTGCCGCCGCCCTCGGTGCCGCCGCATCCGCCCAGCTCTGGCTGCCGTCCGCCGCTCGGGCCGCCGAACCCCCGCTGCCCGACGGCGTGTTCAGCCTCGGCATCGCCTCCGGCGACCCGCTGCCCGACGGCATCGTGCTCTGGACCCGGCTCGCCCCCGACCCCTTGAACGGCGGAGGCATGCCGGACGAGACCGTCCCCGTCGAATGGGAGATCGCCGAGGACGAGCGCCTGCGCAAAGTCGTCCGCCGCGGCACCGCCCACGCCCGGCCCGAGTACGGGCACAGCGTTCACGTGGACGTACGAGGACTGCGCCACGACCGCTCCTACTGGTACCGCTTCCGCGCCGGCGGCCGGATCTCCCCGACCGGCCGCACCCGCACCGCCCCCCACCCGCACGCCAGGGGCGGCTCCCTGCGCGTGGCCCTCGCCTCCTGCCAGAACTGGCAGAACGGCTACTTCACCCCCTACGCCGACATGCTCGCCCAGGACCCCGACGTCGTCCTCTTCGTCGGCGACTACATCTACGAGTCCGCCCCGTCCTCCGCCGGCCCCCGCCGCCACGAGGGCACCGGAGAGCCGTACACCCTCGCCCAGTACCGCAACCGCTACGCCCAGTACCGCAGCGACCCCGACCTCGCCGCCCTGCACGCGAACACGCCCTGGGTGGTCACCTTCGACGACCACGAGGTCGACAACGACTGGGCCGGCGAGATCCCCCAGGACCCCGGAAAACAGTCCCACGACGCGTTCGTCGCCCGGCTCACCGCCGCGTTCCAGGCCTACTACGAGCACATGCCGGTCCGCGCCGCCGCGATCCCGACGGGTCCGCACATCCAGATGTACCGCCGCCTGGACTTCGGCCGCCTCGTCCGGCTCAACGTCCTCGACACCCGCCAGTTCCGCAGCGACCAGGTCACCAGCCAGGCCGCCGCCGAGGACCCCTCCCTCACCATGCTCGGCGCCACGCAGAAACAGTGGCTCCTCGACGGACTGCACGGCTCACCGGCCCGCTGGAACCTGATCGCCTCCCAGATCATGATGGCCGAGACCGACATCCTGCCCGGCGACGGAAAACTCTGGTACTACGACGCCTGGGACGGCTACCAGGCCGAACGCAACGCACTGCTCGACGAGTTCGCCTCCGTCCGCAACCCCGTCGTGCTCAGCGGCGACCGCCACCTCACCATGATCAGCGACCTGAAGAAGGATTTCGCCGACCCGTCGTCGGACGTCGTAGGCGCCGAGTTCGTCGGCACCTCCGTCTCCAGCAACGGAGACCAGGACCAGGCCGCCTTCCACGCCCAATGGGACCCGCTGAAGGCCGACAACCCGCACTGGAAGGTCGTCGACGCCCACCGCGGCTACCACCTCTTCGACATCCGCCGCGACGGCATCGACGCGCGCGTGCGGGTCGTCGACACGGTCCTCGCGCCCCAGGCCACCGCGAGCACCCTCGCCACCCTGCGCGTCGAGACGGATGAACCGGGCGTACAGATCGCCTGACGAACGAACCGGACGCAACCGCACGGCGGGTCCGTGGAACGGGGGAACAGGAGCCTGGGGTTCATCCGTGTCCCAGGCTCCGCTCAGGTAAATCCAAGGTAAGCGCCTTACCTTCCGTTGACCATGGAGACGGACCGCACGAAAGACGCATCCCCGGTGAACGACGCTCCCGCGTGCCCCACGAGCCCCACCGGTCCCCCTGCCGCCCTGCCGGCCCTTCCCGCCGGCACCCGCCTGCTGCACATCGGCCCGCACAAGACGGGCACCACCGCCATCCAGGGCGCCCTGTTCGCCGCGAAGCACCGGCTCCCCGAACACGGCGTGGAGTTCCCGGCGACCACCCGGCACCCGATGGAGGCCGCCCTCGCCGCCTGCGCCCGGCCCGCGATGATGGGCGACACCACGCCCACCGAGAAACACTGGACCAAGCTGCTCGAACAGGTCGGGGCCACCGGCCCGCGCACCTCGGTGATCAGCAGCGAGTTCTTCGCCGACGCCCCCGACGACGAGACCGTCGCCCGCATCGTCGAACAGCTCGGCGGCGCACGCGTCCACGTCCTCGTCACCCTCCGCCCGCTCGCCAGGATCATGCCCTCGCAGTGGCAGCAGTACGTGCAGAACGGACTGCGCATGGGGTACGAGGACTGGCTGGAGCACATGCTCCGCAAGGCCCCCTACGACAAACCCACCCCCAGCTTCTGGCGCCGCCACCGGCACGATCGGCTCGTCGAACGCTGGGTCCGCGCGGTCGGCGCCGACCGGGTCACCGTCGTCGTGGTCGACGACCGGGACCGCGACGGCCTGATGCGCACTTTCGAGGCCCTCCTCGGACTCCCCGAAAAACTCCTCCGGCCCGCCCCGGAGACGGCGAACCGCTCCCTCACTCTCGCCGAGGCCGAAATGCTGCGAAATCTTAACGTGGAATTCCGCGGCAATGGACTCCCCGACGAGCTGTATTCCAGGCTCGTCCGCAACGGCGCCGTCATGCATATGAAGAACTCGTGCAGCCCCACCGCCGCCGACGTGAAGATCTCCACTCCCGCCTGGGCCGTCGAGGCCGCCGGCCGCACCGGCGCCGAAATGGTGGCGCACATCGCCGCGACGGGCGTCCGCGTCATCGGCGACCCGGCCCTGCTGCACACCCTTCCCGCCGTCCCCGCCCAGCCGGGACCGCCGCCGCCGGCCGCCGAGGCCCGGATCGCCCCGGAGGTCGCCGCCCAGGCCCTCTACGGCGCGCTCGCCGCGGCCGCCGCGGCACCGGCACGCCGCACCACCGACGCGAAAGCCCGCACCGTCCACCAGACGTCGTCGAAGGAACTCGTACGGGTCCTGGGACACCGATGTCTGAGGAAGCTGCGCCGCCGCTGAGAAACCGGTGGGCCGACGACAACGGGCGGCCGCGCGACGGGGACGGCTTAGACGCGCTACGCCGTCCCCGGAACACGACGTAGCGCCGCTGAGAGGTGCGGTGTGTCACGCACAGCAATGAGAGTGTGTTGTGCAGTTACTCACAGCGAATACATGGAACTCTTCCCATGGTGCGGCGGGCGCCGCCCTTCACCAGCGATGCAAGGTGAATGAAAGGTTGCGGGCACATATGCAGGGGACGGCGCTCACCTTGCACAGCGGTTACCGGAAGTGGGAACATTTCCAGGTTCCCTGATGCCCCAAGGTAGGTCACCTGTGTCCCAGCGCATAGCCACGCCCCGAACCACCGCAGTGATCCTGGCCGGTGGCACCGGCCAGCGGGTGGGTCTGTCGATCCCGAAGCAGCTGCTGAAGATCGCAGGCAAGGCCGTCATCGAGCACACCCTGGCCACCTTCGAGAAGGCCGGCTCGATCGACGACATCATCGTGCTGATGGCGCCGGGCTACGTCGCGGACGTCGAGAAGATCGTCGCCAAGGCCGGGCTCACCAAGGTCAAGAAGATCATCGAAGGTGGCAACACGCGGAACGAGACCACCGAGCGCGCCATCGCGGCCCTCGGTGAGGGCCTGGCCGAGGGCGAGGACCTCAACGTCCTCTTCCACGACGCCGTCCGCCCCCTGCTGTCGCAGCGCGTCATCGACGACTGCGTGACCGCCCTGGAGCGCTACCAGGCCGTCGACGTCGCCATCCCCTCCGCCGACACCATCATCGTCACCCGCACCCACGGCGAGGACGGCGAGTTCATCACCGAGATCCCGGACCGCTCCCGGCTGCGCCGCGGGCAGACGCCGCAGGCGTTCAAGCTGTCCACGATCAAGCGGGCCTACGAGGTCGCCGCCGGCGACCCCAACTTCCAGGCCACCGACGACTGCTCCGTCGTCCTCAAGTACCTGCCGGACGTGCCCATCCACGTCGTCGCCGGCGACGAGTACAACATGAAGGTCACCCAGCCCGTCGACGTCTTCATCGCCGACAAGCTCTTCCAGCTCGCCTCCACCGCCGCCCCCGAGCAGAACGGCGAGGACGACTACCGCGCACTCCTCACCGGCAAGACCGCGGTGATCTTCGGCGGCTCCTACGGCATCGGCAAGGACATCGCCGAACTCGCCGAGTCCTACGGGGCGAACGTCTACGCCCTCGGCCGCTCCACCACCGGCACCCACGTGGAGAACCCCGAAGAGGTGGACGACGCGCTCTCCAAGGCGTATGCCGAGACCGGCCGCATCGACTACGTCGTCAACACCGCGGGCGTGCTGCGCATCGGCAAGCTCGCCGAGACCGACAACGCCACCATCGAGGAGGCGCTGAAGGTCAACTACCTGGCGCCGGTGCAGATCGCCCGCTCCAGCTACAAGTACCTCGCCGAGACCAAGGGCCAGCTGCTGCTCTACACCTCCAGCAGCTACACCCGCGGCCGCGCCGAGTACAGCCTCTACTCCTCCACCAAGGCCGCCATGGTGAACCTCACCCAGGCACTGTCCGACGAGTGGGCCGGCGACGGCGTCCGCGTCAACTGCATCAACCCCGAGCGCACCGCCACCCCGATGCGCACCAAGGCGTTCGGCCAGGAACCGGCGGGCTCCCTGCTCTCCTCCGAGGCCGTCGCCCGCACCTCCCTCGACGTGCTGCTCTCCGAACTCACCGGCCACGTCATCGACGTCCGCCAGCAGGACCCGACCGCCGCCGCCGGCCAGGCCACCGGCTTCGAGCAGGCCCTGGCCAGTGTCCTGGACCGACAGGACGGCGTGGCATAATCAGCAGACATTAGTCATCTGTCATTCAGGCCTCTGTGGTTGCGCGTTCGCGGATCATTCACAGGGGCCTGAAGCCGTAAAAACCCAGACCGACCCCCTGCCAGACCGTCCGCAAGGTCAAATTCCGGCCTTTTTGTCAGCAAAAGGTTCTCCGTGATATCCACCGCCATTCGCGTCGCCCGGGTGGGCAGCGCGGCCGAGCTGGCCGCGGCGGCACTCATGATGCTGGGCTTCCCGGTCCTCATGGTCGCCGCACTCGTCCCGAGCGTGTACGCCTTCGCGGCCGCGGCCGCCGTCACATACCTCGCGGACCACTACCTGCACCGCAAGGGCAGCTACCTCGTCAACCGCCTGAGCAAGGTCCGGGCCGGTCTCTCCATCCGCTTCCTGATCCGGCAGCTGCTGCTGATCCTGCTGCTGGCCCGGATGGACCTGTCGAACGGCCTGATCTTCTACGGCGCGATCGCCTGCTTCATCGCCTTCTACGGCCTGCAGGCCCCGCACGGCGCAGTGGTCACACTGATCCGCAACCGCCGCCGGATGCCGGTCGCCACCCGCAACGTCGACCTGAAGTCCCGCATCAACATCCCGGACGCCCCGCCGCTGGGCCTGCTGGACCGCTCCGCCGAGAAGATGCTCCACCTCGACCTCGCGGCCGTCGTCGGCCTGCTGGTCTCCGCGATCACGGAAAGCGCGGTCGCCGGATTCATCGGCATCGGCCTCACCCTCGCCCTGGGCTCCCTGTACGTCCTGGTGCTGACGCCGTACGTCCGCGGCCGCAAGACCCCGCCCGACGCCGACACCGTCCTGGCCGCCGTCGACGACTGGCTGGCCGAGTACCGGCCCGGGACCGTGCTGTACTTCTCCGGCTCCAAGGACTCCGCCTACCAGGTCAACATGTGGCTGGAGACCATGGAACAGCTGGATTCCCGCCCGCTGATCCTGCTCCGCGAACGGGTCATCCTGCAGAACCTCGCCCCGACCACCGTCCCCGTCATCTGCGTGCCCGGCGGCGTGCACCTGATGAACATGGACCTCTCCACGGTCCGCGTCGCCCTCTACGCGGCCAACGTCGGCAAGAACATCCACCTGCTGCGCGTCCCCACCATGAAGCACGTCTTCATCGGCCACGGCGACAGCGACAAGCTGGCCAGCGTCAACCCGTTCAGCAAGGTGTACGACGAGGTGTGGACCGCGGGCCGCGCCGGCCGCGACCGCTACGCCATCGCCGACGTCGGCGTCCGCGACGACGACATCGTCGAGGTCGGCCGCCCCCAGCTCGCCCCCATCCAGAGCTGGCAGGGCGTCCCCGACGGCCGTATCCCCACCGTGCTCTACGCACCCACCTGGGAGGGCTGGGACGGCGACCCCGGGAACACCTCCCTCGTGCTCGCCGGCGAGAACATCGTGAAGAAGCTGGTCAAGGCCGACCCGCCGGTCCGCGTCCTGTACAAGCCGCACCCCTTCACCGGCACCGTCAGCGCCGAGGCGGGCGCCGCCCACCGCCGTGTCACCGCCCTCGTCCAGAAGGCCGCCGACGCCCGCGCCGCCGACCCCCGCTTCACCGCCGACACGACCGCCCAGACGGCGGCCAAGGCCGAACTGACCCGCATCGAGGCCCGCCTGGCCGAGCTCGCCGGCACCGGCGACGACAAGCGCGACGAGGCCGAGGCCAGCCGGGACGACGTCGTCGACCTGAACAAGCACGAGGAGATCGCGCGACTGCGCGCCGCCTGGAACGACTTCTACTGGCAGGCGCTGCCGTCGTACCAGCACGCCGTCATCACCGGCGCCGAACCCCGCCTGTACGACTGCTTCAACGTCTCCGACGCCATGGTCTCGGACATCTCCAGCGTGGTCTCCGACTTCATCGCGAGCGGCAAGCCGTACGCCGTCACCGACTCCGCCGGCGTCGGCGCGGAGGAGTTCAAGCGGGCGAACACCGCCGTGCGCGCCGCCGTGATCCTCTCCAACAGCGCCAAGGAGCTCGGCGGCCTCCTGGACGCCGTACGCGACCCGTCGGCCGACCCGCTGGCCGCGGACCGGGACGAGCTCAAGCACTACCTGCTCGGGCCCGACGAGCCGGCCTCCATCGACCGGTTCAACGGCGCCCTGGCCGCGCTCGCCCGCAAGGCCGAGACCCGCAACCTCGGCCAGGAGGCCCGCATCGCGGCCGGCGACCCCGAGGCGGCCGAACTCGCCGAGGCACTGCCGGGCGCGAAGCCGCGGACGACCGCCGGCGACGCGGAGGGCGCGGCCGCCGGCTGACACCCGCACCCGCGCCCGCCTCGCCGCGGCACTCGCCAGGCCCATGAACGGGCTCGGCCCCGGAGAATCCCGGGGACCGAGCCCGTTCCGGTTTCCCGGCCGTCTTCTCTTACCCTTGCTGAACAGTGGGCGGTTTTCTTCTTACCCGTGCTTCCCCGTTCGGTGTGAGCAGCTCTTACCACGCGTCCGTACTGTTCGACGTAACCCGCCGTACACCACCCGGCTGTGCGTTCGTCATGTGAGCTGGGCCACTGAGTGCGTACTCCAAGGCAACCAGTCGCGTCGATCAGGCATCTAAGACGTTGCGATCGAGGTGACGCAGGGGGAACGCACCATTGACTAGGGGGAAACGTGACCGTCGTTGCGCAGCCTGATGTGACCGTGATCATCGGGGCGTACGAAGCGATGCCGTACCTGGTCGAGTGCCTGGCCTCCGTCGAGCGCCAGACCCTCGACCCGGCCCGCATGGAGGTCATCGCCGTCGACGACGGCTCCACCGACGGCACGGGGGAGTACCTGGAGGAGTTCGCGGCCCGCGCTGCCATGCAGGTGACCGTCGTCCGGCAGGAGAACTCCGGCGGCCCCAGCGGCCCCCGCAACGTCGGCCTCGCCAAGGCCGCCGGCCGCTACGTGTTCTTCCTGGACGCCGACGACCGCCTCGGCGACGAGGCCCTGGAACGCATGGTCGCCATGGCCGACGAGAACGGCACCGACGTCGTCCTCGGCAAGGTCGAGGGAATCAACCGCAAACCCCCGCAGTCGATGTGGGGCCGGACCGTCGGCCGGACCGACGTCTTCTCCTCCAACATCAAGTTCACGCTCAGCGCCCAGAAACTCTTCCGCCGCGCTCTGCTGGAACGGCACGGCATGCGGTTCGACGAGTCCCTGTGGACCGGCGAGGACGCGCTGTTCACCATGGAGGCCTACCTGCGCGCCGACGGCGTCTCGGTGGTCGCCGACTACCCCTGCTACTACCTCGTCGGCCGCGAGGACGGCAAGCACGTCACCAAGAGCGGCAGCTACACCCTCCGCTTCGACTCCGCCCGCGCTCTGATGAACCTCATCGCCGAAATGGTCCCGGCCGGACCGCGCCGCGACAGCCTCATGGTCCGGCCGTTCAAGGTCACACTGCTCCCGCAGTTCGGCCCCAAGTTCCTCAAGGACACCGACGACGTACGCGAACACAAACTGGAACTCGCCAAGCCTCTCATGGACGCCCACTGGAACCCTGAGGTGGCCCGCCGCCTCAAGGTCCACGAGCGGCTCCAGCTGCACCTCGTCGCCGTCGGGCGTACCGATCTCCTCGCGGACGTCGTCCGGTTCGTCCAGGCCAAGAAGCAGCCCGTCCCGGTCCTGGAGAAGCGCGGGACCCAGGTCTACCTGGGCTACCCGCACTTCCGTTCCAAGGCGGCCGGCCTGCCCGACTGGATCTACCTCGCCGAACCGCGCGAGGCGCGGGGCGTCGAGGGCTACCGCGAAGAGGCCGCCAACACCCTCGTGCGGCGCGCGCTGCGCAAGCTGCGGCGGTCGCTGCCGACCCGGGAGGTGAAGGCGGCGGCCGCCTGATCCGGCCGCGCGGTCACCCGCCCGACCCCAGTGCCCGGCGGATCGGCCTGCCCACGGCACGTCGGGCCCGCCGGTAGACCGAGGCCGACGGCGCGCCGGCCGACTTGGCGGCGCGGACCCCGGCCCGCGCCAGCTCCTTCTCCAGGCGGGCGTTGTCCACCGACAGTTCGTCGATGCGGCTGTGCAGCCAGCCGAACCGCGAGGTGAGCGAGGCGATGTCCGCGTCGTTCCAGGGGCGGATCCCCGCCGGGAACGGCAGCGTCCGCATCCGTTCCTCGAAGGCCGCCCCGCCGTCGCCGTGCGTGAAGGTGTTCTCCAGTCCGTTCCTGTCGAGGAACCCGGTGAACCGCTCGAAACGCTCCCGGTGACCGCCGACCAGCCCGCCGAAGTCGGCCTCCGCGTAGAGCTTCGCCGGGTCCGCCGAATCGGGGTCCTTGGCCACCTGGTCCAGTCGCCGGTGCGGAATCTCGAAGTAACGGCACAGTTCCAGCGTCCGCGAGTCACCGCACAGCACGGTGGCCGGCGTGCCCGCCAGCAGCGCCGCTATGTTGCCGTGGATGCGCGAACCGAAGGAGAAGTCGAAGGAGCGCAGATCGTCGATCCAGGTGTACGGGTCGACGTAGACCCGCACCTTGTCCTCGCGGAACATCGGATGGTCCGGGTGGGTCGGCATCCCGGTCACCGCGGCGTTCGCGTCCGACAGGTCCCGCCAGTGCAACTGACGCGCGTCACTGAGGTTCTGGCCGACGAAACGCAGCTGCGGATAGCGCTCGTGGGTGCGCCTGATGATCCGGTCCAGGCCCTGCGCGCGTACGGCACTGTGCGAGCCGTTGATCGCGATCCGCGACTGGGATGTCAGCTCCAGCTCCGTCTTGCGCACCGGGAGCCGCTCCCCGTACATGAACAGCGAGGGGCAGCCGATGACCTCGACGTCCTTGAAGCCCATGGCCCTCAGGTACTGCTCGGTGAACTCGCCCCGCACGCCGATCGACGCGCTGCGCTCCAGCACGGCCGCGCAGAACTCGCGCACGGTCGGCTCCATTCGCTTGAGCCGGTCCGGGTTGTAGCTCACTCCGGTCTGCGCGCCGACGCCGAGCACGACCACCGGGATGCGCAGCTTCGAGATCAGCCGGGTCATCCGCTTCAGCGCGCTCTCGAAGGACGGCCGGAAGGCGTTGGCGAGCGGGACGACGAACGCGTCGTACTCCTCGTTGATGCGTGCGGCGGCGGAGACGTCGGAGGGCATGCCGTTCGAGACGACCTCGGTGTCCGGCGTCTCGAGGATCTTGTGGGCGGCATCGCTGAAGATCAGGTTGCCCGAATTGGTGGCGATGACGTCCCGGTGCAGGGCCTCCTCGACGGTGACGACGTCGTACGGACTCTTTCCCGACCTGATGAGGATGCGCTTCGCGCGGCGATCTTTAGATGACACAGACTTCAAGTTAACTTTGAGTTCGTTTCGATTTCTATAGACAGTCAACACAACCTTTTTGCCATGTGCGGCACGTACACGGAACGGCACGCAGCGTTCGGACGGCCGTCGGTCCCCACGTTGTCCGGAGGCTGGACGGCCGGGCCTGGCGCCGGTCCCCTTCGCGTAGATTGCTGCCACGCGCAAGGAAGTGGGGACAGGACGTGGCAAGGGCTAGGCAGGCCGTCGGCGAGGCCCGCAGGATCGTCGTCAAGGTGGGTTCCTCCTCACTGACCACCGCCTCCGGCGGCCTGGACGCCGACCGGGTCGACGCGCTCGTCGACGTACTGGCCAAGAGCCGCGGCGGAGGAGAGAAGGAGATCGTCCTCGTCTCCTCCGGCGCCATCGCCGCCGGACTCGCCCCGCTCGGCCTGCGCCGCCGCCCCCGGGACCTGGCCCGCCAGCAGGCGGCCGCCAGCGTCGGCCAGGGCCTGCTCGTCGCCCGCTACACCGCCTCCTTCGCCCGCTACGCCGTCCGCGTCGGCCAGGTCCTGCTCACCTCCGACGACATGAGCCGCCGCGCCCACCACCGCAACGCCTCCCGCACCCTCGACAAGCTCCTCGCGATGGGCGCGCTGCCGGTCGTCAACGAGAACGACACCGTCGCCACCGACGAGATCCGCTTCGGCGACAACGACCGCCTCGCCGCGCTCGTCGCCCACCTCGTCCACGCCGACCTGCTGGTCCTGCTCTCCGACGTCGACGGCGTCTACGACGGCGACCCCGGCAGGCCCGGCACCTCGCGGATAGCGCAGGTGAAGGGCCCCGAGGACCTCGCGGGCGTGGAGATCGGCAGCGCGGGTAAGGCGGGCGTCGGCACCGGCGGGATGGTCACCAAGGTGGAGGCGGCCCGGATCGCCGCCGCCGCGGGCATCCCGGTGGTCCTCACCAGCGCCGTGCACGCCGCCGACGCGCTCTCCGGCGCCGACACCGGCACCTACTTCCACCCCACCGGCAAACGGTCCGCAGACCGCCTCCTGTGGCTTCAGCACGCCTCCACCCCGCAGGGCTCGCTCACCCTCGACGACGGCGCCGTCCGCGCGGTCGTCGAGGGCCGCAAGTCGCTGCTGCCGGCCGGGATCGCCGCGGTGGAGGGCGACTTCGCAGCAGGCGACCCCGTCGAACTGCGCGACACCGGCGGACGCGCGGTGGCCCGCGGACTGGTCAGCTTCGACGCCAAGGAGATCCCCCAGCTGATCGGGCGGTCGACCCGGGAGCTGGCGCGGGAACTGGGCCCCGCGTACGAACGCGAGGTCGTACACAGGGACGACCTGGTGATCCTGCACCCGTAAAACGGGACGTAACGACGGACCCCGGTGGGGGACGTTCCGTAAAACCGCCACACGAACCCTTGCGGCCTGCTCAACTTTGTCTCAGGACCACGTTCCGCACCCGCACAGCTGAAGGAGGCCGTCGTGAGACGAGTGCGCCCTGGGGCTGCGGCCTCCCGCGGTGCTCTGACGAGCGTCGCGGCCGGGGACACCTACGAGGAGCCGAAGGACCTGCCACGCCTGTGGCACGTCACCCTCAGCGTCTGCGGTGCCGAGGTCCCCCTGCCTGAACTGCGCCGAGGACTCGAACAACTGGCGCACGACCACCCGTTTCTGCTCACCAGCCGCTACGCCTGCGACCACGCGGAGATCCGCTATTGGGAGGAGGCCCGCGACCTCCACGACGCCGCCGCCGTCGCCCTGCGCCTGTGGGGTGAGCACCGCCAGACCGCCGGCCTGCCGGCCTGGGAGATCGTCGGCCTCGAGGTCATCGACCGCACCACCTACCACCAGCGGATCGCCGAGGGGTACGGGCCGCCGCCCGCGACACCGGTCGGCATCCACCCCTTCTGAGACCGCCCCGGACACAGCCCGCGGCGATGGCCGGTATTCACCCGTTTTGGGTCACGTCTCGCGGTGTGGGATGACGCGTGAACGGCCGGCCGGGGCGCACTACCCTTCCCTCATGACCACGCTCTCGCCGTACGACGCCATGTCCCCGGTCACCCAGGCCGCCTACCGCGCCAAGGCCGCCGCCGCCGACCTCGCGCCGCTGCCGCGTGCCGTGAAGGACGACGCGCTGCTCGCCGTCGCGGACGCCCTGGAGGTCCGTACGAGCGAGATCGTCGAGGCCAATGCCAAGGACATCGCCAAGGCCCGCGAGAACGGCACCAGCGAGTCCGTCATCGACCGCCTCACCCTCACCCCCGAGCGGGTCCGCGCCATCGCCTCCGACGTCCGCGACGTGGCCAAGCTGCCCGACCCGGTCGGCGAGGTCGTCCGCGGCTCCACCCTCCCCAACGGCATCGACCTGCGCCAGGTCCGCGTCCCGCTCGGTGTCGTCGGCATCATCTACGAGGCCCGGCCCAACGTCACCGTGGACGCCGCCGCGCTCTGCCTGAAATCCGGCAACGCCGTCCTGCTGCGCGGCTCCGCCTCCGCCCTGGAGTCGAACACGGCGCTGGTGCGGGTCCTGCGCGACGCCGTCGGCGGCGCCGGGCTGCCCGCCGACGCGATCCAGCTGGTGCCCGGCGAGAGCCGCGAGTCCGTCCACGAGCTGATGCGCGCCCGCGGCCTCGTCGACGTCCTCATCCCGCGCGGCGGCGCCTCCCTCATCCAGACCGTCGTCATGGAGTCGAAGGTCCCGGTCATCGAGACCGGCACCGGCAACTGCCACGTCTACGTCGACGCCCACGCCGACATCGACATGGCCGTCGACATCCTCATCAACTCCAAGGCGCAGCGGGTCAGCGTCTGCAACGCCGCCGAGACCCTCCTCGTCCACCAGGACATCGCCCCCGAGTTCCTGCCGCGCGCCCTGGACGCCCTCGCCGAGGCCGGCGTCACCGTGCACGCCGACGAACGCGTGCTCGCCTACGCCAAGGACTCCAAGGCGACCGTGGTCGAGGCGGTCCCGGAGGACTGGGAGACCGAGTACCTGTCGTACGACATCGCCGCCGCCGTCGTCGACTCCCTCGACCGGGCCGTCGAGCACATCCGGCTGTGGACCTCCGGGCACACCGAGGCCATCGTGACCACCTCGCAGCAGGCCGCCCGCCGCTTCACCCAGCTGGTCGACTCCACCACCGTCGCCGTGAACGCCTCCACCCGGTTCACCGACGGCGGCCAGTTCGGCTTCGGCGCCGAGATCGGCATCTCCACCCAGAAGCTGCACGCCCGAGGCCCCATGGGCCTGCCGGAGCTCACCAGCACCAAGTACATCGTCACCGGCGACGGCCACATCCGCCGCTGACACGCGTCCGCCCGGCACCCGCCCACCCCCGGCACCCGTACGGCGGCGCCCGGCGGCGGGCGGGTGCGCGCAAGGGCGCACGGGCCACGGCACCGGCGTGAGAGGCGTCTCACCGGGCCTATGAATTTCCATACCGTCTGCCCAAATTGACCCCCCAGGTCTACTCTGGATCCGTGCCGGAGGACGTGGGGGGCACGCCGTTTTCCGACGGCTGGGACCCCGACGACGACCATGACCGCGGAATGTCGGACGAGGAATTCGACACCGTGGTCTTCGACGAGGCCTTCGTGAAGGCGGCCGTGGTCCACGAGCCGACCGCCGTCGAACGCCTCCTTGCCGCCGCCCAGGCCAGAGCCGAGGCCTCCGAGGCCGAAGCCCGCCGCGCCCACGCCAGAGGCGAGCGCTACGACGACGGCTACGGCCCCGACGGACCCGAATTCAGTCACGCCGGCGAACTCGACGGCCCGGACGACACCGACGCACCAGACGACGCGTACGGCACCGCCGGGACGTACGGCAAACACGTCCGCTGGCACCGCCCCGTCGCCTGGCTGCTCGCCCTCGTCATGGGCATCGGCATGGTCGCGCTCGCCTTCGCCGCGGTCTACCGCGGCGCCTCCTCGGGCGGCAGCCGCGACCAGGTGCCCAGGCCCCCGTCCACCGGGCAGGAACAGGGCACCGCGGCGGCCCCCTCGGTGTCCGCCGACTACTCCCAGCCGGCCAAGCCGGCGGCCTCCGCGCTCCCGCACACCCCCTGACCCGGCCGCGGCCGCCTCGGTGGCACTTCTGGTGAGAACCTGTCAGAAGTTGTCGTGCGACAGGGCGTTTACCCGAGGCTCCCGAGACCTACTCTGAAGGTATGGGCGGGCCAGGAGACCCACCTGAGGGGGCACCCGAGGGCGGCCCCGCAGGTGGTGAGGACGAATACCGATCCGTCGTCTTCGACGAATCGTTTGTCCGAGCTGCCCGCCTCCAGGAGTCCTCCGCGCGCGAACGCATGACCGACCACGCGCCCGCCGTACGCCGCCGCCCGCCCCTGCGTCGGGGCCTCACCCGGCAGGCCCTGATCCTCGTCGTGCTGATCCTCGTCGCCTTCGGCACAGCGATCTACATGGGCGTCCGCCACCCCTACGGCACCGACGAAGCGCAGCCGCCCGTCGAACCGCTGCGGATGACCGTCATCCCGCTCGCCCCCCAGGGCGCGGTGCCCGGCGCCGCCGACGCCGAGACCCTGTTCGCCCACAGCCCCGCCGCGCAGTACGAGATCGGCGCCGAGGGGATACCGCTGCCGGCCGCCCGCAGCACCGCGCACTTCTCCGACAGCCAGGTCGTCACCGCCCTGACCACGGTCAAGGACTACCTCGTCCGCTCCTCGCTCTACCCCGAGGTCCTCGACGGCAGCGAGGTGCGGCCCGCGCGGGCGCTGCTCGACCCCGGTCAGCTCGACCAGTTCGACCAGAGCGCCGACCACCCCGCGGCGGACGGACGGCACGCCCTCACCGGCTGGCTGGTCCGCTTCGACCCCACCCGCGCCGAACTCGCCGACCCCAGGATCCGCGTCCAGGGCGACCTGACGGCCGCCGAGACCGACCCGGCCACCCTGGAGGTCACCGCCGACCACACCTTCGTCTACGCGCTGCGGCCCACCGGCGCCCAGGCCGGCGCCCAGGTCTCCCTGTTCACCGTCCGCCGCGAGCTGACCTTCCGCTTCGACCGCGACGACCTTCGCCTGCACCAGACCCAGCTGGTCGGTTCCTACGTCCAGGCCGGCCCGCTGTCCTGCGCCGAGGACACCGCCGGCCGTCTGCACCCGCTGCTGGCCGGCCAGACGGCCAGGGCGGGCGGCCCGGCCGGCACCGACCCGTACGCCACGGACAGCGCCACCGCGCTGTGCGGGACACTGGCCGCGGCGGCCGAGCCGAAGGTCTGACCGCTGCCCCGCTCCTCGTCCCGCTGCCCGCCTACTCGTCGTCGCCCTGCGGGTCCCGCGGCGCGTCCTTGCCCGACGCGTCCCCGGGCTGCGCGTCCTTCGGCGGCGGCGCGCTCGTGAACCCCTCGAAGCCGCGCCTGACCCGGCCGCCCAGCCCGCCCGCCCCGCCTGCGATGTCCGTGACCAGCTTCATCAGCGGGTCCCTGGAGCTCTTCACGTCGCCGGCGTAGCTCGCCGCGGACTCCCTGAACGAGTCGCTGACCGAGGTGTCCTTGTCCTCGGTGCGCCGCGGATAGTGACCGTCCATGATCCGCTGGTGGTCGCGGGACTCGGCCCACTTCTTCAGCTCCGCCGCGCGGACCGTGGTGAAGGGATGCGAGCGCGGCAGCACGTTCAGGATCTTCAGCACCGAGTCACGCAGGTCACCGCCCGCCTCGTACTCCTCGGCCTGCTGCAAAAACGCGTCCACGTTCATCTCGTGCAGGTGGTTGCCGCCCGCGATCTTCATCAGGCCGCGCATCGAGGCCCGCACGTCCTGGCCCACCAGCAGACCGGCCCGGTCGGCGGAGAGCTCCGACTTGCGGAACCACTCCCGCAGGGCCGTCACGATCGCCAGGATCGCCAGGTTCCCCAGCGGTATCCAGGCCACCTTCAGGGCGATACTGGTCAGGAACAGCAGGATCGTCCGGTACACCGAGTGCCCGGACAGGGCGTGCCCCACCTCGTGGCCGACGACCGCCCGCATCTCCTCCTCGTCGAGGAGCTCCACCAGCCCCGTGGTCACCACGATGATCGGCTCGTCCAGGCCGATGCACATCGCGTTCGGCTGCGGATCCTGCGTCACGTACATCGGCGGGACCTTCTCCAGGTCCAGGATGTAGCAGGCGTCCCGCAACATGTCGTTCAGGTGTGCGAACTGCTGGTCGGACACCCGGACCGAGTCGGACAGGAACAGCAGCCTCAGGCTGCGCTCCGGAAGCAGCCCGCTGAGCGCCTTGAACACGGCGTCGAAACCGCTCAGCTTCCGGAGCGCCACCAGCGCCGAACGGTCTGCCGGATGCTCGTAGGCGCGCGAGGAGATCCCCGGGAACCGCCTGCGCTGCCTGCCCGGCACGCGCGCGTGCCCGTCGTGCTCGTGGCCTTCGTCGGACATGTCATCCCCCAGGTGCGTGAGTGCCCACGGTGTGCCCCCGAAGCAGGGCCCAGCCTAGGCGGAGATACCGTGGACGGGCAGCACAGCCGAAGGAGTCCTCATGGAGCACCACCCCCCGGCCGCCTGGCTCGCCCAGGCCGCGAGCGCCGCCCAGCACCAGGGCTCGGGCGATCTGCTCCGGGTCGTCATCGTCGTCATGTTCGTCGGCTGCGCACTGACCGCGTGGTTCCTGCTGCGCGGGTACAAACAGAAGGACGACTGAGCCGCCGGGATCGTTCCGCACGTCGGCCCAACGGAGGAGTCGGCGTGATCGCCGCCGGGCCGCCCGCATACGATGAGCCGACATCTTTATCCCGCCCACACGCGATAGGTCCTGCCGCAGATGATGAATCTCCACAGCGCCGCTGCCCAGTTGGTCACCGTTGCCGCCGAGGGCGAGGGAGGCGGCAACCACGAGAGCCTCAACCCGCTCGTCACCGGTGGCAGCGCGTTCATCATCCTGCTGCTCCTGCTGTGGATCACCACCCGCTTCAACCGCGACCGCTGAGCCGTACGCCGGGCCCGGCCCGGCACCGGTCCGCCGGTCCTCCGGGCGAGGCCCACGGGCCGGGCCGGTAGGGTCTGCACGCATGGGAGAGCAGGACATGCCTACCGGTCCGGTGAACGACGGGGCCGACCACGCCGACGACACGGTGACGACCCCGCGGTACACGCCGGGGGGACCCGCGCACACCGGCAAGCGCCGCCTCGGCGTCATGGGCGGCACGTTCGACCCGATCCACCACGGCCACCTCGTGGCGGCCAGCGAGGTCGCCGCCCAGTTCCACCTCGACGAGGTGGTGTTCGTGCCCACCGGCCAGCCGTGGCAGAAGACCGCCCGCGCGGTCTCCCCGGCCGAGGACCGCTACCTGATGACGGTCATCGCGACCGCGGAGAACCCGCAGTTCTCCGTGAGCCGCATCGACATCGACCGCGGCGGCCCCACCTACACCGTCGACACCCTGCGCGACCTGCGCGCCCTGAATCCCGACACGGACCTGTACTTCATCACCGGTGCCGACGCCCTCGGCCAGATCCTCACCTGGCGGGACTCGGAGGAACTCTTCTCCCTGGCCCACTTCATCGGCTGCACCCGGCCCGGCCACCCGCTGAGCGACCGCGGTCTCCCCGCGGGCGGCGTCTCGCTGGTGGAGGTTCCCGCGCTCGCCATCTCCTCCACAGACTGCCGTGCGAGAGTCGCCAAGGGCGATCCCATCTGGTACATGGTGCCCGACGGAGTCGTGCGCTACATCGACAAGCGCGAGCTGTACCGCGGCGAGTGAGCCGAGAGGGGCACCGGTGAACGACCGATACGACGCGGGCTACGGAAGCGACCAGTACGAACTCGTCGGCTACGACGAGTACGGCCAGCCGGTGTACCGCCAGATCCCCGCGCAACCACAGCAGACGTACGACCCCTACGCGGGCCCGCAGGGGCATGACCAGGGGCAGGGGCAGGGGCAGGGCTACGGCTACGACCCGTACGCCGGCGGCGCCCAGCAGACCGCCGCGTCCTACGACACCGGGCAGCACACGCCCGTCCACGACACCGGACAGCAGCCGGCCACGCCCGCGTACGACCCGTACGGCACCGGCGGCCACAACGCCTACGACCCCTACGGGCAGACGGCCGGCAGCGGCCGGCAGTCCCGGGTCGCCGAGCAGACGGCGCACATCCCGCAGCAGGCCGGACCGGCCGACCGTGCCGCCGCTCCCCGCCGAAACGACGACGAACGGGACTACCACACCGGCCAGTTCGCGTTCGTCGAACAGCCCGACGGTGACTCCGAGGACGTCATCGACTGGCTGAACTTCACCGAGAACCGCACCGAGCGCCGCGAGGAGGCCAAGCGCCGTGCCCGCAGCCGGACGATCGCCCTGGTCGTCGTCCTCGCGCTGGTCGCCGTCGGCGGCGTCGGCTACCTCTGGTACGCAGGAAAACTGCCCGGCCTGTCCTCCTCCGGCACCAAGGCCGGCACGACAGCCTCCGCGGCCGCCCAGAAACGCGACGTGATCGTCGTCCACCTGCACAACACCGGCGGTGGCGGGACCTCCACCGTGCTGCTCGTGGACAACACCACCACCAAGCAGGGCAGCACCGTCCTGCTGCCCAACTCCCTCGCCCTCACCGACGACGACGGCACCACCACGACCCTCGCCAAGTCCGTGGACGACGACGGCTCCTCCGGCACCCGCGATCAGCTCGACACCGTCCTCGGCACCAGCATCGAGGGCACCTGGCGACTCGACACCCCCTACCTGCAGAACCTCGTCGAACTCGTCGGCAACATCGACATCGACACCAACGCCGACGTCCCCGACCCGGACGCCAAGAAGAAGGGCGAGGAACTCCTCGTCCACCAGGGCAAGGACCAGACCCTCGGCGGCAAGGCCGCCGTCGCCTACGCCACCTACCGCGCCTCCGGCGAGGCCCAGAACGCGCAGCTGGAGCGGTTCGGGCAGGTCATGCAGGGCGTCCTGCGCAAGATGTCCTCCGACGCCGCCTCCGCGACGACCACCGTGCAGAGCCTCGCGCAGATCCTCGACCCGTCCCTCACCGACAAGGACCTCGGCACTTTCCTCGCCAAGCTCGCCGACCTCGCCAAGGACGGCGCCTACAAGACCGCCCTGCTGCCCGTGCAGAGCGACGGCACCCTCAGCGCCCAGACCAGTTCCAGCGTCGTCAAGGACATCCTCGGCGGCACCGCGAAGAGCCCGTCGGCGGGCTCCGCCGTCCGCGTCTCCGTCGAGAACGCCACCGGCGTCAAGGACGACACCGAGAAGGCCCGCGTGGTCCTCGTCAACGGCGGCTACACCTTCCTGGAGGGCGGCACGGCCTCCGCCCCCCGGGCCACCTCCGAGGTGCTGTACTCCGGCGCCGCCGACAAGGAGAACGCCACCGAGGTCGCCAAGACCCTCGGCCTCGGCGCCGGCGCGGTCCGCAAGGGCACGGTCGGCTCGGGCGCCGACGTCTCGGTCGTCCTCGGCCAGGACTACAAACCGTCCTCGTCCTGAGCGTCCCGCGCGGTGGCCCCTCGCACCCCACGTGACGCGGTAATCACGTGGGGTGCGCCCGGCGGTCCGTGAGACCCTTGAGGTCAAACGACCGCCGAGGGAAAGCCACGCAGTGACCGCAACCGACCGTTCCATCGAGCTCATCACCGCCGCCGCCCAGGCGGCCGCCGACAAGCTCGCCCACGACGTCATCGCCTACGACGTCAGCGACGTCCTGTCGATCACGGACGCCTTCTTGCTGGCCTCCGCGCCCAACGACCGTCAGGTCAAGTCGATCGTCGACGAGATCGAGGAGCGCCTGCAGAAGGAACTCGGCGCCAAGCCGGTGCGCCGCGAGGGCGACCGCGAGTCCCGCTGGATCCTGCTCGACTACGTCGACATCGTCGTCCACGTCCAGCACAGCGAGGAGCGCGTCTTCTACGCCCTGGAGCGGCTGTGGAAGGACTGCCCCGAGATCGGGCTGCCGGCCGACGCCGAGGCCACCCGCGGCAAGGCGGCGGAGCACGCCAGGCTGCAGGCCGCCGAGGACACCGGCGAGCCCGGCGGGGAGTGGTGATGAGCACCACGGGCGAGGTGACCGGCCGCCGGGGCCGCGGCCGCCGCATCATCCTGTGGCGGCACGGCCAGACCGCGTGGAACGTGGAGCGCCGCTTCCAGGGCACCACCGACGTCGAGCTCACCGAGACCGGCATCGGCCAGGCCCGCCGCGCGGCCCGGCTGCTGGCCTCCCTGGGCCCGGACGCGATCGTCTCCTCCGACCTGCGGCGGGCCGCCGACACGGCCGCCCAGCTCGCCGCCCTCACCTCCCTTGAGGTGATCCGCGACGAGGCGCTGCGGGAGACCTACGCGGGCGTGTGGCAGGGCCTCACCCACGAGGAGATCATCGCCCGCCACGGCGAGGAGTACGCCGCCTGGAGGCGCGGCGAGCCGGTCCGCCGCGGTGGCGGCGAACTGGAGACCGAGGTCGCCGACCGGGCCGCCCCCGTCGTGCTCCGGCACGCCGAGAAGCTCCCCGAGGACGGCACCCTCGTGGTGGTCAGCCACGGCGGCACCATCCGCACCACCATCGGCCGCCTCCTCGGTCTGGAGTCCCGGCACTGGGAGAGCCTCGGCGGTCTCACCAACTGCTGCTGGTCCGTGCTCGGCGAGGGCGCCCGCGGCTGGCGGCTCCTGGAACACAACGCCGGCACCCTCCCGGAGCCCGTCCTCGGCGACGACGACTGAGGATCCACCGGCCACCTGACCTCGCCGGGACCCGGATTTCACTTTCCGGCAGGTCGCAGGCTAAAGTTCTTCTTGTTCGCCCCGCCGAGCGGAAAGACGGGAAGAACACAAGGGGCTATAGCTCAGTTGGTAGAGCGCCTGCATGGCATGCAGGAGGTCAGGAGTTCAATTCTCCTTAGCTCCACGGATCGGCACTTCACGCACCGCGTAGTCGCCAAAGATCGCTGACAGAAATCCCGCCCTCCTCAGAGGGCGGGATTTTCTGCGTTCCACCCCCGGATGATCTCAGTGGCCGCCTCCTCCGTCACCGGCCACAAACGCTGCCTGCGCTCACGCAGCAGGGCCACCCGCTCCCGCGTCCGTTCGTCCTCGGGCATGTAGACCACGATCCGCGCCTCTGGCATCCCGTCGATCGACAGCGACTGCGACGTCATCCGCAGCTCGCCCACCGCCTCATGACGGAACGTCTTCACCCGCGGCCCGGGCTGCGCCACCGCCCCGCTCGCCCACAACCGGGCGAAGCTCCCGCTGGCCTCGGACAGCGCCCGTATGAAGTCCTCCCAGGCCGGCTCGCCGACATGCCTGCCGTAGGAGGACCGCAGGGTCGCCACCATCATCGGCAGTTCACGCTGCGGGTGCACCACCGGGCAGGCGTCCTCCGAGACCGTGCACAGCGTCCACAGCACGTTCGGCACGCCGATCCGCACCGCCTGCGGCACCAGGAACAGGTCCCGGTGGGCGGCGTTGGTGGCCAGCACGTCGTAGCGCGACGTGTACACCACCGCCGGCAGCGGATCGAGCGCGTCGAGGATGCCCTGCACCTCCGCGCCGACCGACCGGGACAACCCCTCCGGCGCCGGGGCGAACGGCACCTCCGCCAGCCGGTACAGATGCTCCCGCTCCGGCGGGTCCAGCATCAGCGTCCGCGCCACCGCGTCCAGCACCTGCGCCGACGCGTTGATCGGCCGGCCCTGCTCCAGCCACGTGTACCAGGTCACGCCCACGCCCGAGAGCTGGGCGACCTCCTCCCGGCGCAGCCCCGGTGTGCGCCGCCGCAGCCCCGGCGCCATCCCCACGTCCGCCGGCTGCACCCGGGCCCGCCTGCTGCGCAGGAACGCCGCCAGCTCGGGCCTGCGGCGGTGCGCTGTCGTCGTCATCGTCACGTCCCCGGTCGTCACGTCCTCCATCGTGGGCGCAGCCCCCGCCCCCTGCCAGGTGCTGCCAGTACCAGCATCGGCGGGCTCTCGGCACCCGTACCGGTCCGCCGCCACGCTCGGACGCATGACGACGCCATCCAGGACGGGAGCAGGCTCCGCACCCGCTGCGGCCCCTGCCAGAATAGAAACACCCGGCACCGACAACCGGCCCCGGCTGCTCCTCGCGGTCGTCCTCGCGGCCCTCTTCATGGCCGTGCTGGACGTCTTCATCGTGAACGTCGCAGCCCCCACCATGGGTTCCGAACTGCACGCCACGGGCGCCGACTTGCAACTGGTCGTGGCCGGCTACGCCATCACCTACTCGGTGCTGCTGATCACCGGCGCACGGCTCGGCGACCGGCTCGGCCACGGCCGGGTCCACCTCGCCGGCCTCGCCCTGTTCACCGCGGCCTCGCTCGCCTGCGGCCTGGCCCAGGGGGCCACCGAACTGATCGTGTTCCGTCTGGTGCAGGGCGCCGGATCGGCGGTGATGATCCCGCAGGTCCTCAGCATCATCCAGCGCGCCTTCACCGGCGAGGCCCGGATCCGGGCGCTCGGCGCCTACTCCGCCGTCCTCGCGGTCGGCGCAGCCGCCGGCCAGATCATCGGCGGCGTCCTGGTCAGCGCCGACCTGTTCGGCACCGGCTGGCGGCCCGTGTTCCTCGTCAACGTGCCCGTCGGCGCCGTCCTTCTCGTGCTCGGCCGGCGCGTCCTGCCGCGCGGCACCGGATCCGGCCCCGAACGGGCTCGCGGCCTGGACCTGCCCGGCCTGGTCCTGCTGGGCGCGGCCGTGTCGCTCCTGACAGTTCCGCTGGTGCTCGGCCAGGAGGAGGACTGGCCGCTGTGGTCCTGGCTGTCCCTGGCCGCCGCCGTGCTCCTGTTCGCCCTGTTCTGCGGATACGAGGCGAGGCTGGCGCGCCGCGGCGGCGCCCCGATCGTCGCGCCCCGGGTGCTGCGCCACCCCGGCATGGGCCTGGCCGTCCTGCGGATCCTCGCCGTGATGGCCGTCAATGCCGGATTCCTGTTCACCCTCACCCTGCACGTCCAGAGCGGCCTCGGCTACAGCGCGCTGCGCGCAGGCCTCACCTTCGCGCCGACCGCCGTGGTCTTCGGCGCGGTCGCCCTCACCTGGCGCAGGTGGCCGGCCGCCTGGCAGCGGGCGCTGACCCCGGCCGGGTTCGCGCTCACCGCACTGGGCGTGGCCGGCGTCGGGCTGGCCTTTAACGGGGGCGGCGACGGGGGCGCGCTGCTCTATGTGGCGTACGCCGGCGTGGGCGCGGGGCTCGCGCTCGCGTTCAGTCCCACGCTCACCGGCGCGCTCGCAACCGTGCGCCCCGAGGACGCCGCGGACGCCAGCGGACTCCTCGCGACCGTCACCCAGCTCGGTCAGCTGATCGGCGTCGCCGCGTTCGGCACACTGTTCTTGAACCGGCTTGAGTCAGTCGGGGGCCCGCAGGCGTATACCTCTGCGGAGGCGCTGTCAGCCTGCGCATGGGCGCTCGCCGCGACGGCGGCGGCGGGAGCCGTGTCCGGACTGGTACTGAGGCGTCGCTGACCGTATTGGTCCGGCCGTGGCAGAATCAAACGGCCGGAAGGGGGCGCGGCCCGACGGGAGGAGTAGCGATGCCTGCGAGCATCCTTGAGGAGGGCGGCCACCTCCTCGGTGCGGCGTTGATACGAGACACGATCACCCGGCTGCTCTGCCCTTCCTGCGGTTCCGTGCATGTCGCCCAGGTTCTCGGCGACAACGGCGGGATCTCCTACGTGTGCACGGCCTGCGGCCACAGCTGGAGCTGATCGATGGGTGCACACAGGCGGAAATGCGACTGGTGCGGGAGCGGCACCCCGATCGTCCGCGACATGGAGCCGATCAACCCCGACTACCAGTACTGGTGCGAGGAATGCGCGCGGG
The DNA here is from genome assembly GCF_040680735.1 of Streptomyces sp. NPDC051987. NCBI lineage: Bacteria > Bacillati > Actinomycetota > Actinomycetes > Kitasatosporales > Streptomycetaceae > Streptomyces > Streptomyces sp. NPDC051987. The sequence goes on from NZ_JBFAXI010000056.1 coordinate 53,569, forward strand.
CGCTGATCATAAAAGGCGACCCGATCGAGACCTACCGCGAGCTGGAGGGCGAGCCGATCTACGGGCGGCTCCTCGAAGAGCACTGCACGCTCAAGCGGTTCTACTCGTTCGTCACGGCCTGAGCCGCACGGGCGGAGCTGACACGGGGGGATCCGACACGGGCGGATCCGGAGCCGGGTCGGGCCTCCGCAGCGATGTCCGGGCGAGCGCGAGGAACAGCAGCCCCGTGACGGTGTAGAGGCCCGACAGCACCAAGGCGGCCGCGTCCTGGTGCAGTTCGGGCCGCCCGTGGCCGTGCGGCACCCACCACAGGGCGTACGAGCAGAAGACCAGCGCCGTGCCCGCGGCCGCCGTCCGCCGCCCGCGCGTCCACAGCAGCACCACCACCGGCACGCACCACACCCAGTGGTGCGACCAGGACACCGGGCTGATCAGCAGTGCGGTCACCGCGCAGACCGCCACCGCCCAGGCGCGCCGGCCCCGCAACTCGGCCGCCACCGCCACCGCGAGCCCCAGGACGGCCGTCAGGGCCGCCGCGGCGACCCAGAGGCCGCCCGGGTCTGGCGTGTGCAGCAGACGCGCCAGAACGCCACGCAGGGCCTGATTCGCGGTCTCCTCGGCCCGCCCGACCCGCCCCGTCTGGAACACCGTCCCCGTCCAGAACCGCCACGAGTCGTACGGCAGGACGGCCGCCGCCAGCAGGGTCGCCCCCGCGAAGGCGGCCCCCGCCCCGCGCGCGTGCCGCAGCCACGGGCCCGCGTCCCGACCCGCGAGGCGCGCGGCCAGGCCCGTGGCGAGCAGGAACACCGCGAACAGGGCGGGTGTCAGCTTCACCGCGGCCGCGAGCCCCACCCCCACCCCCGCCCAGCGGGCCGGGCGTTCGACGGGACGGCGTGACAGATCCCACAGCACCAGGACGGCCAGCAGCAGATTGACCTGCCCGTAGCGCACAGTCGTCCACACCGGCTCGCACCACACCGCCGCCGCCGCGACCCACAGGACGCCCTCCACGCGCGCGTGCCCCGCGAGCCGCAGGGACAGGCCGACGAACACCAGCAGCAGGCCGAGGTTCCCCGCCGTCGCCAGCGTCCGCATGCCCGTGACGTCCAGCAGGGTCAGCGGAGTGAAGAGCAGGGCCGCGAACGGGGGGTAGGTGGACGGCAGCTGAGCCGCCGTCGTGCGCAGCGCGTAGAGATCGCCGCCCGCACGGACGGTCGCCCCCTCCGCCCGGTAGACCATCAGGTCGATCATCGACACGTGCGCGGCCCGCTGGGCCACCCAGAACGCCGTGAACGACAAAAGACACGCCCCCAGGGCCGCCGGCATCCGGCGCCGGGTCTCAGAGAACGCGATCACGGTCACGAAGTCCGACACTAGCGCCCGTATCCGCACAGAACGGAAACGATTTGGTGGTGCACCCCGTCGACCGTGTAATGTTGGCGTCGCCGCCGGGGAAACCGGGCGGACCAAAACAAGGGGCTATAGCTCAGTTGGTAGAGCGCCTGCATGGCATGCAGGAGGTCAGGAGTTCAATTCTCCTTAGCTCCACACAAATCGAGGGCGGACCATCCGAACGGATGGTCCGCCCGCGACGGTGTTCCGGGTTGTTCCGCGTTGTCCCGGA
>NZ_JBFAXI010000057.1:0-51187 GCF_040680735.1 Streptomyces sp. NPDC051987
GCCCTTCCTCTACGGCGAGGGCACCGACATGGTCGACGCCTCCGCCAAGAAGATCACCATCACCTCGGCGGCGGCCAAGAAGCCGGCGCGGCCGGTCCCACCACTGACATTCAACTCGGAACCTTCACGCCCCAGGAGTGCAGAGCAGTGCCGCCTTCGTCCCTTTCGGTAGAAGAAACCGTTCTCGAACAGTCCTCACGCGTCCTGCAGACTTATGCGGTGGACCCCGGCCTCGTGGCCGAACACGCCAATGGAGAGCGTCGGATCACTCAGGGTGGGTATGGCGACCGCCAGCTCTTCGAACTCGTCCAGAACGCGGCGGACGAGATGACCGACGAGCCGGGCGGGCGAATTTACATAATTCTCACGGAAACCCACCTGTACTGCGCGAACGAAGGAAATCCAGTCACTCCGGAAGGCGCGGAGACAATTCTTCGAATGAGTATGTCGAAGAAGCGTGGAGGGCAGATCGGACGCTTCGGAGTTGGCGTCAAATCGGTCCTCGTGGTGACCGACGCACCTGAATTCTTCAGCAGCACAGGTAGCTTCGGGTTCGACCGTGCCTGGTCTCACGAACAGATCAAGGCCGTACCTGGCGTGACGGCGCGTTACGGCCCGGAGTTCGACGCACCCGTGCTGCGGATGGCTCGCCCCCTCGACGTGCACGCCGAGCGCACCGCCGACCAGGTCCTGAACGAGTTGCTGGACTGGGCCACCACTGTCGTTCGACTGCCACTGCTCCCCAAGGCCGACGAACGGCTGGGCAGAGACATGCACGGCGGTCGTGCCAAGGACCACGGTGAGCCTCGCGAGGAATTCCCGGTGGGCTTCCAGCTCTTCTCGCCGCACGTCGCGAAAGTCGTGCTGGAGGATCGTCGGCCTCGGCCCATGGCTCGCCGAACGCTGACCGCCCGTCAGGCCGGCGACTTGCACACCTTGGTCGAGGAGCGGACCGGAAAGGCCGTCGCCACCGACCGGTGGCGCGTGTTCAGCACCACGCACGAACCCGGTCCGAGTGCTCGGGCGGATGCCGGAGAGCTGCACGACCGGCTTCTGCTCGATCTCTCCTGGGGTGTCCCCGCCCTGGAGAAGGATCCGGAGAGCGGCCTCTACGTCAGCCCGCGTTCGCGGGGACGCGGCAAGTTCTGGTCCTTCTTTCCGACCAAGTACGAAATGTCGTTGAGCGGCATTCTCAACGGCGCGTGGAAGACCAACGAGGATCGGCAGAACCTCCTGGACTCCTCCCCCTTCAACCAAGAGATGATCAGAGTGTCGGCGAAGCTGGTCGTCGACTCCCTTCCGACTCTGGCACCTTCCGAGGATCCGGCCGCCTACCTCCCCCTGCTGCCCGGCCGCGTCAAAGAGGCGATCAGCTGGGCCGACGAGTTCCTGACCCGGGAGATCTGGGCCCGCACCGCGGACCGGCCGTCCCTGCCCGACCAGGACGGCGTCCTGCGTGTCCCTGCCGAACTGCGGATCCACCCGCGGCTCGACAGGGACCTCAAGAAGCTGTCCGGTTGGCTGCGGATGTGGAACGAGTGCCCTGGGCGCCCCGCGAACTGGCTGCATCCGAGTGTGGAGGCGGACGCCATCCGTTCGGGCAAGGTCGAGCACATCATGGCCGCGGCCGGACACGAACGCACCGACGTCCGCGAGTGGCTGGAGGCCTTGGTCGAGAGCGGGACCCCAGAAGCCTCGGCTGTGGCCATTCGCATCCTTGCGGACATGATCGAAGCCAACTCCCCCTACGCCGAGGAGGCACGCAAGGCCCACATCGTGCTCACCGAGGAGCACGGCCTCGTCGCCCCCGTACACGGCAAGGTGTTCCGCCGTGCCGACCAGGGCGGCCTGCGCGAGGCCCTCGTGTACGTGGTCGACGAGCTTGCACAGGATCCGTCGCTCGCTCACGCTCTCAACACCCTGGGAATCCGGGAGGCCGATGTCGAGGGCAGGTTCGTCAGCGTCCTGGACCAGGGCTTCGACCACTACAGCGACTCGGACTGGGAGCGGTTCTGGGAGTTGTTCCGCCAGGCGGGAGTCCGTCGGCTGGCCCACAAGGTCCTGGAGCGTGTGCCCGCTCCACGCTCGACGCTCCGGGTGCGGACAGCCGACAAGCGCTTCAGGCCGGTCGAGGACTGCATGCTGCCGGGCGTCGTCGTCGACGCGAAACGCGACCCGAGCATTGCCGTCGACATGACGTTCCACTCCGACGACACCCCGTTCTTCTCCCAGGTCGGTCTGCGGGAGCGGCCGTCCGGCGGAGTGCAGCCCCAGGCGGGCGAGGCATGGTTCGAGGAGTACCGCGTAGCCGTCCATGCCGCCTATCTACGCGGCCTGGACAGTCGCGCCCCGCGCCCCACGCTGAACCGGATGAAGGTCGAGGGCGCGGCGATCGGCGGCCCGCTCCACCTGTTCCGCGCCCTCTCCGAAGAGTCCCGCGCGGCCTTTCTGAAAGTGCTGCCCGACGACGCCGTCGTGGACAACTGGACACTTCAGGTCGGCGCGCAGACCAGCACCCGTCAGGCGGTGGCCTCGCCGATCCGTTGGATGCTGAGGAAGTTCGGCTCAGTCGACACCTCCCAGGGGATCAAGCCGCTGAAGGAGGCCGTCGGCCCCCAGCTCGACGGCTACCGGGACGTGCTGCCGGTAGCCGACATCACGCCCGAGAAGGCCCGCAGGTTGCGACTCCCGACCACCGTCGACGAGGTTCCGCCCGACCGTTGGGACGCGCTCCTCGATGAGGTGACCCGCAGTGAGGACGACTCCTTCGTCGGCACCACCTACGTGATGCTGACCCGGTTCGGGGCGGACTTCCCCGAGGACTCCCTGACGCGTTGCCGGATCGGCGATGTCTGGGGCACCCGCCCCGACGACGAGATCACGATCGCCGTCGGTGCCGCTCAGTACCGGGCGCTGCGCGCCGAACAGCTCCCTGCGCTCCTCGTGCCGACCGCCGAGGATGCCGAGCTGATGATCGAGAAGTGGGGAATGCTCCGCTACGCCGATGTGATCAGCCGGGAGACCCGTGAAGAACCCGAGGGTGACCCCGTCCCCCTGGTCGAACTGTTCCCTGCGCTGCGGCAACGCCTGAGCAGCGGGCAACGGAACAGCACGGTGCAACGGTGCAGCGCACTGGAGGAGGTCGTCCGTACACCCAACGGCACGCATGCTTCCCCTCTGGACGCCGTGCGCCAGGACAGCACCGTCAAGGTCCGCGTGCCGCTGGAGCCCGAGCCGATGCTGCGCCTCATCGACCGCGAACTCGGCCTGGGTCTCGGTGCCGCCGGTTGCCGCGCGGTCTTGGAGCACCAGGACCGCATGGCTCGTGACAGCGAGCTGCAGGCGGCGCAGAAGGCGGTGCGCGAGGCCGCGGACGTGGTGACCAAGATCGAGCTGTTGATCGGTGCCGACGCGCTCCGGGCCGGTCTCCCCGAGGGACTGATGGAGGCCGAGATGCAGGCGACCGACGGCGTGGAGCCGTCCGGGCGCCGGATCGCGCAGATGGCGTTCAACGCACACGGGGACGGAGTCCTCCAGCAGCACGCCCGGGACATCCAGGCGCGCTTTCCCAACGCGCCGGTCGCGTACGGGGGATCATCGGCAGCCATTGCGTTCGTGTCGGAGATGAGGCTGCCCATCTCGTTCGCGGGTTCGAGGACACCGTCCCTGCCTCCGTTCGAGACCGTGGACGGCCCTCGGGACTTCCCTCGCCTCCACGACTACCAGGAGGACCTGGTCCGGAACATCTCCACGATGCTGGACCGGCTGGCTCCACAGCGCGGCATGCTGTCGCTGCCGACCGGTGCCGGCAAGACCAGGGTCACCGCCGAGGCCGTGATCCGTTGGGTGAAGCGGGTCGGAGACCTCAAGGGCCCGCTGCTGTGGATCGCGCAGACCGAGGAGCTGTGCGAACAGGCCGTGCAGAGCTGGAAGTTCGTCTGGAGCAAGGTCGGCGCCGAACGTCCGCTCACCATCAGCCGGCTGTGGAGCACGAGCGAGGTCGGCAACGTCGTCGATCACCCGCACCTTGTCGTCGCCACGGACGCCAAGCTGGAACGGTGCCTGGGCACCGACCAGTACGCCTGGCTGCGCCAGGCCGCGTTGGTGATCGTGGACGAAGCGCACACTGCCATCTCCAAGCGGTACACCGAGATCCTGAGCCAGTTGGGACTCACCCAGTACGAGACGGGCCGGCATCTTCTCGGCCTGACCGCCACCCCCTTCAGGAACACCAACGAGGAGGAGACCCGCCGCCTGGTCAGCCGCTTCGGCAACCGACGACTCGACCAGGGGGTCTTCCCGTCGGGTGACCCGTATCGCGATCTCCAGGACTGGGGCATGCTCGCCCAGGTCGAGCACCGCACCCTCGAGGGCGGCCGTATCGAACTCACCCGGGACGAGAAGACACACGCTGATCGCATGGCCGTGCTATCCCGTTCCGCCGAACAGCGACTCGCGGACGACCACGCACGCAGTCGGCGCATCGTCGACTCGGTGGCCGAACTTCCGGAAGACTGGCCGACGTTGCTCTTCGCCACCTCGGTCGACCACGCCAAATACCTGGCAGCCATGCTCAACGACCGGGGTGTCCCCTCCGCGGCGGTGGACTCGACGACCAGCACGCAGGACCGCCGCAACCGCATCGAGAACTTCCGGAACGAACGCATCCGGGTGCTCACCAACTACGGTGTGCTCACCCAGGGGTTCGACGCACCTGCCACTCGTGCCGTGGTCGTGGCCCGGCCGGTCTACAGCACCAACGTGTACCAGCAGATGATCGGTCGTGGACTGCGCGGACCGCTCAACGGCGGCAAGAAGAGCTGCCTGATCCTCAACGTCAGCGACAACATCGCCAACTTCGACACCCACCTCGCCTTCACCCAGTTCGAGCATCTCTGGAGCCGGAAGTGACCGACGTCTACCAGGACAGCCCCCCGCTCACCGACGAGCAACTGGCCGTGGTCGAACAGCCCTGGGACGCGCGTGTCCTGGTCACCGCGGGCGCCGGAGCGGGCAAGACGCACACCCTGGTGCGCCGGCTCGACGCACTGTGCGGCCACGAGGACCCGGACCAGGCGCTGGAGGCAGCCGAGATCCTGGTGCTCACCTTCTCTCGGGCCGCCGCCCGGGAACTGCGCGAACGGATCACTCGGCACGGCGAGCGAGCGCACCGGGTACGCGCCCGTACCTTCGACGCGTGGGCCTACGAGGTGCTCCTCCAGGCCCATCCGGACGGCGAGTGGGGGGCTGTCGGCTTCGACGAACGGATCGCCGCCGCGACCCGCGCAATCGAGAACGGCGCGCTGGAGCTCGGCGAGGCGCTGCCACCGGCCCATGTCGTGATCGACGAGGTGCAGGACCTGCTGGGCGGGCGCCGTGAGCTGGTGGAGACGCTTCTCGACCGGTATCAGGACAGCTGCGGGTTCACCGTCGTCGGGGACGCCGCGCAGTCCGTGTACGGCTTCCAGATCGAGGACCTGGGGGAACGCGCAGACGAGACCGGACGGTTCTTCGACTGGCTGCGCTGTTCCTACCCCGACGACCTGGTGGAGCTGCGCCTCACACGGAACTTCCGCGCCACCACGCACGAGGCCCGGATCGCTCTGGCGCACGGCCCTCTTCTCCAGCAGGTCACCGACCCGGACGAGGCCGGGAAGCTCTACGACGAACTGCGCGACCTCCTCCTGGATCCGGCGAACGGCATGGGCGACCTCGACGAGGAGTTCACCCTGGACGGCCTGCGGGACCTCTCCGACACCTGCGCCGTCCTCACCCGTGACAACCAGCAGGCCCTCGTGGTCTCCGGCCTGCTGTTCGCGCACGGCATCGACCACCGGCTGCGGCGTCCGCTGGAGGAGCGTCCGGTGCCGTACTGGGTGGCCGAGCTGCTTCGCCGTACTGAAGCGACCGGCCTCACCGAGGACCGGTTCCGTACGCTCTTCTCGGAGATCCCCTTTTCCTACGAACCTGACGTCGCCGCTCTGTGGACAGTGCTGCGCAGGGTCGCGCGCGGAGCGGGACGCGGGGTGCTCGATCTGGACCGGCTGCGCCGTGCGGTCGCCGACGGCAGGTTCCCGGACGAAGCGGCGGACCCGGAGAACGCCCGTATCGTCGTTTCGACGGTGCATCGGGCCAAGGGCCTGGAGTTCGACCGGGTGATCGTTCTGACGCCACCGACCCTCGCCGAGCTCCACAAGCGCTACCAGGACGAGTTGGACCTCCCTGCCGAGGTCCGCGCCCTGTACGTGGCCATGACCCGTGCCCGCCAGGATCTGTACCACGTGGCCCCTCCCGAACTGCCGCACTTCAAGCGGGCGGGGAGTCAGAGCCAGGGCCGTCGCTATCTGGGGTCGTGGCGGTCGTACGACAGGTACGGGATCGTCGCCGAGGCGGGCGACGTCTGCCGGGACGACCCGCCCGGCCGTCACAGCGACGCCGTCGCCACCCAGACCTACCTCCTGGAACAGGTGCGCCCCGGTCAGGAGGTGCTGTTGCGCAAGCGCCACGACCTGCCGATGGGCGAGGTCGAGAGCCCGCCGTACGCCCTGATGCACGAGGGCAGGGAGATCGGGGAGGCCTCGCAGCGGTTCCGCGAGGATCTTTTCCAGGTACAGAAGGTCAACCGTACCTGGGACCCTTGGTGGCCCGACGAGATCCACGACCTCCGGATCGACACCCTGGAGACAGTGACAGGCAGCACCGCCGCCGGCACGAACGCCGGACTCGGTGCCCGAGGTGTGTGGATCACCCCGCGGATCACCGGCATCGGCCGGTACCGGAGAGCCGAGGACAACGAGGAGCAGCGCGCATGACGCAGGTGGCAGGCCCACACTCGGAGCACTACCGGGTCCGGGACGAGGAGCTCCTTGCGGGGCTCCGCCGTGAACTCCTCGGCCCCACGACGGATGCCGAGCCGGACGACTGGGACGAGGTACTCACCCAGGACGCGCCGATCGATCGCTATCTGACCGGTGTGCTGTATCCGCGTGCGGCGGACAGAGCCGCGAAGGAACGGAAGGACGAGGACGCGGCCGAGCAGGAAGGCCTGGACGCTGCGCCTCTGCTCACCCGGGACGAGGTCGAGGACTCCGGCACCGCACAGGAGGTAGGCGCTTCAGGGGACAGGCGTCCTTCCTCGATGGGTCTCTCTTTCGCGGTCCGCCCGACCATAAGCAGGGTCATCGTGGTCTCCGCCCGCGCGGCCGTCTACGACCCCACCGACACCGACGGCAAGCCCGTGCCGGCCCGCCGCGCCGAGGCTCGCACCACGGACGACCAGCGGGAGCAGTGGCGACGCAGGGAACTCGACCTCCCCGACCAGTCCATCGACGTGACTCGACCGGATCCCAAGAAGACGATCGAGCTCACCCCGGAGGCCGCGTTGCATGTCAACGTCCGGCCCGTCGATCCGGTCAACGACACGGTCACGGTCACGGTCACACTGATCAATAGGCAGAAAATCGGCGAGCGGGATCTCCAGGACGCCTTCTCCTTGTTCCAGTGCGGTCTGACGGTCCGGGCAGCCGACGGCTCCACCGCCTTCGTCGAGCGTCCGGCCCCGGCCGCCGCCCATGACCCGGAGATCGCCACGAGTCGGTTGCTGCACCGCCACGCCCCGACCTTCGCGGTCGGCCACGGATGTGCCGCCGAATGGGACTGGACTCCCCAGCCGATCGGTATGACCGAGGCCGAAACGCCTGCTGTCCCCGAAGTGCGAAGCCAGTTCGTGCCCACGGTGGAGGTGCTGCTGACCGACTCCAATCCAGAGATCGACAGCTCGGCACTGTCGATGCTGGGGTTGGCCGAACAGTCCGATGCCGAGGTCTTGGCCGCGCTGGAAGGGCTGGCCACAGGATACGAACACTGGATCGACCGTAAGTCGGCCGAGGCGGAAGCTCTGCGTGGGACCGTCCACGAGAAGCCCGCGCAAGACCAGGTGAACGCCTGTCGCGAGGCACTCGGCCGTATCCGTGAAGGCATCGAGCTGCTGAGGACCAAGCGCGACCTCATGCAGGCGTTCCGCCTCGCCAACCGGGCCATGGCAGATCAACGCGCCCGCAGCAAATGGGTGAAGGACGGCCGGGTGGGCTCCCCCGTCCTGGCCGCCGGCCGCTGGCGTCCGTTCCAGATCGCGTTCCTGCTGCTCTGCCTGGCCGGCATCGACGACCCCGCACACGACGATCGGCAGGTGTCCGATCTGCTGTGGTTCCCCACCGGTGGTGGCAAGACAGAGGCCTACCTCGGATTGATCGCCCTCACGTCGTTCCTGCGTCGCATCCGCAAGGGTGCGGACGGCGGCGGGGTCACCGTCCTCATGCGCTACACCCTGCGGCTGCTCACCCTCCAGCAGTTCGAGCGAGCGGCGATTCTGCTCTGCGCCATGGAGCACATGCGACGCCGCACGCCCGAGCTGGGCGACGAGGAGTTCTCCGTCGGCATGTGGGTGGGGCGTTCCGCGACCCCCAACACGCTGGCCGCGGCCGGCCTGAAGCTCGACGAACTGCGGAGGAACCTCGACAAGCGCCTCGCCACGGAGAATCCCGTCCAGTTGCATGCCTGCCCCTGGTGCGGGACCCGCCTCGACGCACGGAACTACGAAGTCGACGAGGACGCCAAGCGGATGTACGTCCGATGCCCCGACGCCGGCTGCGACTTCACCGACGGCCTGCCCGTCCACCTGATCGACGAGGCGGTGTACGACGCACGGCCGACGCTGGTGATCGCGACCGTGGACAAGTTCGCTTCGATGCCGTGGCGGCCGGCCACCTCCGCGCTCTTCAACCTCGATGACCCGGCGGACGGCACTCCTCCCCCGGAGCTGATCGTCCAGGACGAGCTGCACCTGATCTCCGGGCCACTGGGCACTCTCACCGGCCTGTACGAAACCGCCGTGGACGCTCTCGCCGCCCGGCCCAAGGTGATCGCCTCCACGGCGACCATCCGTCGCGCCGCCGACCAGGGACGCCACCTCTTCGCCCGTGAGGTACGGCAGTTCCCGCCCGCCGGCCTGGATGCCCGCGACTCGTGGTTCGCCGTGGAGACACCGCGCGAGGAGAAGGCGAGTCGCCGCTACGTCGGCCTCCTGGCCCCGGGCACCAGTCAGTCCACCCTGCTCATTCGTACGTACGCCACCCTGCTGCACCGCGCCAAGCAGGCGAAGACCGAGGACGATGTGCGCGACGCGTACTGGAGTCTCGTCGGCTACTTCAACAGCCTCCGACTGCTGTCCGCGGCCGAACTGCAGGTCCATGACGATGTGGTGGCCTATCTGGAGCTGCTCGCCGCGCGCGAGGGGGTGGAGGTCCGCTCGATCGCCAACTACTCGGAGCTGACCAGCCGTATCGACGCCAGCGAGATCCCCACCCGCCTCAAGGGCATCGAGAAGCGGTGGCCCGACGACGACGCCGTGGACGTCCTCCTGGCCACCAACATGATCGCGGTCGGCGTGGATGTCGACCGTCTCGGTCTCATGGCCGTGATGGGCCAGCCGCAGACGACCGCCGAGTACATCCAGGCCACCAGCCGGGTCGGCCGCGCGCACCCCGGCCTGGTGGCGGTCATGCTCAACTCGACGCGTTCTCGGGACCGTTCGCACTACGAGAGCTTCCAGCATTTCCACTCGGCCCTGTACCGCGAGGTCGAGTCCACCTCCGTCACCCCGTTCTCAGCCCGTGCTCGTGACCGAGGCCTGCACGCGGTGATCGTGGCCCTTGCCCGCATCATGATCCCCGCCGCCCGCCCCAACGAGGGCGCAGGCCGAGTGGAGTCCTACGAGGATGTACTCCGGGGCCGGGTCAAGTCCATCCTCCTGGAGCGCGTCGAGGCGGTCACGCCGCAGGAGAGCGACGCCGTGTCCCAGGCCTTCGACGAGTTCGTCGACTGGTGGTGCAAGGAAGCCGACATCCACGGCGGCCTGCTGTTCGAGCCCCAGAGGGGCCGTCGTACTCCTTCACTGCTGAAGGCGTACGACGACGAGTCCGAGGACGTGGACGCATGGTCCACGTTGTGGAGCCTGCGCGACGTCGACGCCGAGACCGCCCTGTTCATGGAGGGAACCCGATGACCCCGCCTCCCGCCCGCCGTCGCCGCACCGGTACGAACGGCGCCGCACCCGCACACAACCTTCCGCGGCGGGGTGCGGTCCGTCGTGCCCAGGCGATCACCACGTACGGCGTCGGTTCGCTCATCGCCGTCGATCACGAGTCCTTCATCGTGTCAGGGCTCGACGAGGCCGAGCAGAGCTGGAGCCGTGACGAGTCCCCCCGAATCCACGAACGGCGACTGGCTCGGCTGCTGGACGTCGACTACTTCCGGCTGCCGCCGGCTTCCGACGACACCAGCAGGGACGGCCTCCGGGCCCGTCGCTTCCCCTTGATGCACTCCTGCCCTGATTGCAACGACCTGCAGCGGCACCGCGACTTCAACCCGCCCACCGGGAGAAGCGTCTGCGGCACGTGCGAGGTCGACCTGGTTCCCTCCCGTTTCGTCGTCGCATGCGAGGCCGGACATCTCGGCGAGTTTCCGTACTGGCAGTGGGTGCACCGCTCCAAAGACCGAGGCGCCTCGCCGACGGCACAGTGCGGAGGAAAGCTCAAGCTGCGTACGTCCGGGCACACTGCCTCGCTCCGCTCCATCCTGGTCTCCTGCACCTGTGGGCAGGCTCCCGAGGTCTCGATGGAGGGTTCCTTCCGCAGGACCGCTCTCAAGGACCTGGGCCTCAAGTGCCGAGGGCCCCGTCCGTGGCTCGGTGCGTCCGCCCCTGCTCAGGACTGCGGACTTCCCCTGCGTACGTTGCAGCGCGGTTCGTCCGCGGTATGGCAACCAGTGCTCAAGTCTGCGCTCTCCATTCCGCCGTGGAGCGACGGCCGCGCGGATCCACTCGCCGAACACTGGGACGCCCTTCGTGAGTACGACGAGCGCGCCCACGTGGAGATCTACCTCAAAGGCGTGTTCAAGGGAAAGTGTCCCGTACCGCTGGACGAGGTGATGGCACTGCTCGACGCGGAGCGCGAGGAAGACCCGGACGGCGAGGCGGCCCCTACCTTCGACCACCGCTACCGCGCCCTTCGCAACAAAGAGTACGAGCGTCTCCGCGCGGGCAACGACGAGAGCGAGCACACTCGCGACGAGCAGTTCGTCTGCGAGACCCCCCTGGGCGACCGGAGCGTGCTCGACCCACTCGGCGTCACCGGCCCGATGCTGGTCAAGAAGCTCCGCGAGGTGCGCGCCCTGAAGGCGTTCACCCGGCTCGTCGACGCCGAGTCGACGACCGACTCCAAGGAGATGCCTCTGTCCGAACGCCCTTTGCGCTGGCTTCCTGCCATGGAGGTGCGAGGCGAAGGGGTCTTCCTCCGGCTGGACGAGGACCGGCTGGATGCCTGGGAGAAGGCTCCGGCGGTGGCCGCCCGGGTCGAGCGGATGCGTACCGCCCACCAGCGAGTGCTGGAGCAGCGGGCCGACGACCCGAGCCGCGTAGTCCCCTCCCCCGCCACCCCCCGCATGGTGCTGCTGCACACCCTGGCCCACGTCCTCATCAACGAGTGGAGCCTGGAGGCGGGCTACCCGGCCGCGTCCCTGCGTGAGCGTCTGTACGCCGCTGACGACATGGCCGGGGTGCTCGTCTACACGGCGACGAGCGACTCCGCAGGCAGCCTGGGTGGCCTGGTCGCTCAAGGTGAGCCGGAGATCTTGGCTCGCGCGGTCCGTTCGGCGGTCCGTCGTGCCGAGTGGTGCTCCTCGGACCCGCTCTGCATGGAGACCGAGGCGTCCGGCGCGGGCGGAATCAACCTGGCGGCCTGCCACGCCTGTGTGATGCTCCCGGAGACGAGCTGCGAGCACAACAACATCCTCCTGGACCGCGCTCTGCTCGTCGGAACTCCTGACGACCCCGAAGTGGGCTTCTTCGGCGGCATCCTGAACCCCTGACGACCACGCCGGCTTGGTGAAGACGCCGCCGCGGATGGCGGCGTCTTCACCTTTTTCACGGCTCAGGTAGCCGCCCGTCACCGCGCGGGTCGTGGCGTGTCCGCCTCGAACTGCATCTGAGCTCGGTCGAGCGCCATATCCGCGTCATGGCCATGGGCGCGAAGCCAGTGGAGAAGATCGGCGATGACGTCGATCGCCACCTCCTCCGCCGCGAGGACGCTCAGCCTGCTCGGTCCCGCCAGACGCGTCGGCAGCCCCGCGCTGTAGAGGTGCAGACAACTCGCGGCTCTGGAGACCCTGACGTCCTTGCTGTGGCCGTTCGCCTCCGGCAGTCCCGATGCGAGTTCGACCCACGTGATCTTGCGGTCGGGCAGAAGCTGGACGCCCCATCGCTCGGCCACCGCGGCGACGAGGGCCATACCGCGCCCCGCCTCGGCATCGGGGGCCGAGTTGGTCGGACGCGGTAAAGCCCGAGTGTCAGGATCATGGACTTCGATTCGAAGGCACGTACCGCTGATGGAGACCGCCAGCGTCGTCGGGGTACCGGGGCCCACGTGAGTGATCACGTTGGAGACGAGTTCGCTCAGACAGAGCTGGGCCGACTCCGCCAGCTCTGCAAGCCCCCAAAGGCTCAGGTGAGTTCGAAGCAGGCGCCGCAGCGCCGCCACTTCTGCCGGCTCGGCGGGGAAAGAAAGATCCCAAGGCGTTCTCGACGTACATCCACCGCAGTCCATGTCCCAACTCCCTCGTCACCTGTCTGGTCTGGTCGCGCTGCTCGTGAAGCAGTGGCCTGTCACCCTGGCGCAGGCCGCCCCTCCCAGGGCAGGAGAGAACAGGGAGACATGCGCGATGCGCTTCTGCTCGCTGTGCACGCGAGCGGCGCCACGTCCAAGCTAGGAGACTGGTTGGCAAATTTGCCACCTCCTCGGGCAAATTAGCTCGATCGTGGCTGGCGAGCCGTCCGGCACGGCAGACTGCTCCACGAGCCGGAACGGAAGGATCGACATGGCCCCGAGGGCAGTACCGACGCAACGTCAGAGGCGCCTCGGTCATGAGCTGCGCAGGATGCGGTTGGCCGCAGGCGTCTCTGCGGAGCAGGCCGCAAACCTCCTGGGCGTGGACCGAGGAAAGATCTCCAACATGGAGTCGGGGGTTCGGAGCATCAGCGAGGAGCGCCTGCGCACCCTGGCTCACCACTGCCGGTGCGACGACGAGAAGTACGTGGCCGCCCTCGTCGAAATGGCCTCACCCAGCACCTCGGGCTGGTGGGAGACGTATCGCGGCACCCTTCCTCAAGGGCTGCTGGACATCGCCGAGCTCGAGTGGCAGGCCATTCGCATGCGCACCGCATGCACGGTTCACATTCCTGGCTTGCTCCAGACGACCGACTACGCCCTCGCGGTCTTCCGTGCCGTCCTGCCGCCACTGCCCGAACACGAAGTGGCGTTGAGAGCGGCGCACCGCAACAACCGCCAGGAGGTCCTCACCTCCGAGACCGCGCCGGCCTTCACCGGGATCGTGCACGAGGCGGCGCTGCGCATGCAGTTCGGCGGCCCCGGGGTCAGCCGCGCACAACTCGATCACCTGTTGGAGCAGTCCGAGCATGACGGGCGAACCGTTCTGGCCGTCCCCTTCAGCAGCGGAGCCTTTCCAGGCGCAGGGCAGACCGTTCTGTACGCGGAAGGACCGACGGAACGGCTGGACACCGTACAGATCGACAACTCCCACGGCCCGGACTTCCTCTACGGAGAGGCAGAATTGACCAAGTACCGGGCTCACTTGGACCGGTTGGAGGAACTGGCGCTGTCCCCCGACGATTCAAGAGCCTTCATCCACGCCATCGCACGCGAACTCTAGGGGACCTCATGCCAGAGATTCAGTGGGAAGAGCCGTTCTGCGGAGAAGGCAACTCGTGCTTCCGGTTGGGCGTCGACGACTTCGGCAACGCGTTCATAGCGGTGAACGGCCAGGAGGACCGTTTCATCACCGACAGTCGGGATGCCCTGCGGTCCATGATTCTCGACATCAAGTCCGGCAAGGCGGACCACCTGCTCGGATGAGGCACCCCCGGCCAGAACACACCTGCACAGCGGAGGCGGTGAACGGTGGGCCGTGCAGTCGATCACTCCGCCGACTACTCTGTGGCATCGGGGAGTGACGGGTCGAAAGGGGCGGCTTCATGGATCCGGAGACGGCCATGCTTGCGGGCACGGCAGGGACAACCTTGGTGACCTTGCTGACGACCGAAGTGTGGCAGCGCGCCAGGGACGGTATCGCGTCATTGTGGCGCCGTGCCGAGCCGGAGCGAGCCGAGGCGATCTCCACGGAACTCGACCTGACCCGAGCAGACCTGCTGGCCGCGCAGGCCGGCGGGGACCTCGAATCCCGCGGTGAGCTGGGGACGGAGTGGCAGGGCCGCATACGGCGACTGCTCGCCGCGCACCCTGAGGAGACCGAGGCGCTGCGAAGGCTGCTGGAGGACCTTGCTCCGTACACGCCCACGGGCCCATCGGTGACTCAGCACGCCACCGCATCCGGCCACGCTCGGATCTACCAGGCCGGACGCGACCAGACCTTCGACCACCGGTGAGCGGTCACAACGACGCCCGCGCCGACGGCCACGGCCGCGTCTACCAATCCACCGGCGACCAGTACATCACCGAGCACCATCATCATGTCCCGGACTGGTCGGGGCCGGACTCCGTGCGTCGCCCACAGATCGGACGGATGCCTTTGGTCCTCCGTGACCGAGTCGGAGAGATGGACCGTCTGCGTGCCGCCGTCGAAACCGGCGTCGGCAACCGCGCCTATGTCCTTCACGGTCTGGGCGGCTGCGGCAAGACCGCTGTCGCCTACACGCTCTTCCAGTACGCCACCGACCAGGTGGGCCGGCTCGGACTATGGGTGAACGCTTCCGACTCTGCCTCTCTACGCGCCGGCATGCTCGCCGTTGCAGCTGACCGAGGAGCCACCGACGGCGAACTGGTCGGAGCACGCAGCGGGCTGCGTCCCGCCGCCGATCTCGTGTGGCACTACCTCGACCACTCCGACCGTTCTTGGCTTCTGGTCCTCGACAACGCCGACGATCCCGCCATCCTCCACGCCGGCGGCTGGCTGCGTACCAGCTCCACCGGCACCGTGGTCGTCACCACCCGGCAGGCGGCGACGCACTGGTGGCCCGGTGCGGAACTGCTCCGATTCGGAGTGCTTCCACGTGAGGATGCCGCCCTCGTTCTACGCGATCTCGCACCGCATGCCGGGTCGATCGAAGATGCGGCGGTGGTCGCCGACCGCCTCGGGCGCCTCCCGCTGGCACTCACCCTCGCCGGCGGATTCCTCTCCCACCAGGTGATCGATCCGTGGAGCCTTGCCGACTACGGCCGTCGGCTCGACGGCGGCGGCACAGGTGACGACCCCATCGACCTCATCGAACAAGGGGCCACAGCCATCGGTGGCGATACTCGGCACCTGCCCAGTCGCACCTGGCAGCTCTCTCTCGACGCACTCGCCGCACAAGGGCTGCCCGAAGCGGGCCATCTGCTGCGTCTTCTCGCCTGCTGGGCCAGTGATCCCTTACCGCTGCCCGTGCTGCTCGGTGCCGAATTCGGACCACTGCTCCCGGCATCTCGGGTCGAGTCGGCTCTGCGCGGGCTCATCGACCACTCGCTGACCGAGCTGGCGCCCGAAGAATTGCGCTGCCTACGCACCCATGGCGTACTCCTCGACAGCGTCGCCAGAGCCGTACCCGCCGACCAGCAGGAGCAACTCTCCTCGGTTACGGCTCGCCTGTGTCTGCGCCTTTTGCCGGAGGAGCCCGACCGAGGGACGCAGGACCCCGTGGTGAACCTGCTCGCGCCGCACGTAACTGCCCTTTTACGAAGGACGACGAGCTGGGCGACCAGTCAGCCGACATTGGAAACCGCCGCAGAATGCGCCCTTCGGCTCGTCACGGCCATTCATCGAAGTGGTGACTATTTGTCAGTGCTCAGTCTGGCCAGACTCGCCGGCGAACTGCTGGAAACCCGTTTGCCCGAGGACGACATCTGGCTCATCAGATTACGCCAGCGTGTGGGGCGAGCACTCTACCGGCTTGGACGGTTCGAGGAATCCGAAGCAATTTTTCAACGAGTCCTGGAGGACTGCCAACGGACGCTGGGGCCGTCAGCACCAGACACACTGGCGGCTTGCGCAAAGCTGGCCAGTCCCCTTGTCGTTCTCGGCCGCAGATCTGAGGGCATCTCGCTGTTCCGACGAGCAGCGGAGGGGTACATTCACGTACTCGGCCCCACGCATCCCCTCACACTCAACGCGCGCTCGAACCTTCTGGAAGTCTCCACGCAGTCTTCAGACGTCGACGCAGGACCGGACTTGGTCATCGAATGCCGTCGTGAGATCGGCGAAGTCCACACCGTCACCCTCGGAGCAGAACTCAACTGCGCCTTTGCACTCAACCGCGCTGGGCGCCCGGCGGAAGCCCTACCATACATTCGATCCGCCTTCACGAAATTCTCACACCGCTTCGGCACCGATTACCCGATCACCCTCAACGCTCGCCAGACACTGGGTGTGATTCTGCACGCCCTCGGCGAAAAAAATGAAGCGGTCGAACATCTGGAAGAAGTAGCAAGAGGTCGCACCAGGATCCTTGGTCCGGGCCATCCGTGGACTATGCACGCCAGACAACTTCTGGAAAGTTTTCGAGAGTCATAGAGAAATGGCGGCTACCCTCCTCTCATGATCCGAGCAGTCGTCTTCGACGTAGGTGAGTGCCTGGTCGACGAGACCAGGGAGTACGGGACCTGGGCCGACTGGCTCGGTGTGCCTCGGCATACCTTTCACGCGATGTTCGGTGCCGTGATCGCGCAGGGGCGGGACTACCGTGAGGTCTTCCAGGAGTTCCGGCCCGGGTTCGAACTCTACGAGGAGCGGGAGAGGCGGGCAGCCGCGGGGCAGCCGGAGTCCTTCGGGGAAGAGGACCTTTACGCGGACGTCAGGCCCGCGCTCGCCGGTCTTCGGGAGAACGGGCTCTGGCTCGGGATCGCCGGGAACCAGACCGTCCGAGCGGGACGGATCCTGCGGGACCTGTTCTCCGACGACGTCGACCTGATCGGCACGTCCGACGACTGGGGGGCCGGCAAGCCCGACTCGGAGTTCTTCAAGCGGGTCGCCGGCGTCGTGCCGTTCGAGGTCGGCGAGATTCTCTACGTCGGGGATCGCTGCGACAACGACATCCGCCCTGCCCGACAGGCCGGGATGCACACCGCGCTCGTACGTCGCGGGCCCTGGGCCACCATTCAGTGGAACGACGCCGAGGCCAGAGAGCTGCCGACCTTCCGAGTCGCGGCGCTCACCGAACTTCCTGAACTCGTCCGGGAGTTCAACGACCCAGCGCGCTGAGAGTCGTCGACCAGTCGTACAGGCGGTCGTCGAGGTCACGGACGCAGCGCTCGGCCTGGTGAGGGGTGAGCGCCCGACGTACCTCGCGCACCCGGTCCATGCCGTCGATCGTCTGTCGGCAGGGCGGTGGTTCGTGCCGCGGCGCGGTGCACCAGGCCGTCCAGGATGAGGGTCAGGCCGGCCTCGAATGCCGACTCGTGGTCGATCGCCGGCATGTCCGCCGGTGGACCCGAGCCGTCGGCGGGGCCGGCGTCCGCCTGCTCCTCCAGGACACTGCCGACCGTGAAACGGCCGGCGGCCAGCATCGCCATCTGCGCGTCCCGCTCGGGCACTCCGGAGCTGACCAGGAAGTCCATCTTGCGGCGGATCCGATCGAGGTCGCCCGCCGGGGTGCTGCCCGCGTGGAGGCGTGCGCCGTCGCGGCGCATCAGCAGGGTGCGCCGGAAGCTTCGCGTGTTGTCCAGAAACCAGTCGCGCCAGTCGTCCTCGGGCGTCGGCAGCGGGGCGGCCGCATGCGGTGCCATCGCCGCCTCCGCCATCGCGGCGAGGAGGTCCTTCTTGGTGCGGAAGTACCAGTAGAGCGAGGGCTGTTCGACGCCCAGCCGCTTCGCCAGCCTCCGTGTGCTGACCGTGTCCAGCCCGACCTCGTCGAGCAGGTCGAGCGCTTCGGAGACGACGATCTCACGGTTCACCTTGGTCACGTTGACAAATCTATCACCGATAGGCAAGCCTGGAGCGAAATCATTCACTGATAGATTTTGGGGGTACGGGCATGGCCGAGGGATCGGGCGCACGCCCCTTGCGCGTCCTTGTCGCCGGCGGCGGGATAGCGGGCCAGGCGCTGGCTTTCTGGCTCACTCGGGGCGGCCACAAGGTGACCGTCGCCGAACGCTTTCCGGCGCTGCGTGCCACCGGCGCGCAGGTCGACCTCCGGGGGCAGGGCATTGAGGCCGTCGAGCGGATGGGACTTCTTGACGCCGTCCGCGGCAAGCTGGTGGACGAAGCGGGTGTCGCCTTCGTCGACGCGCGAGGCAGAGCCAAGGCGACGATCATGGCCAACACCTCCGGCCGGGGCCGGCAGACCCTCACGTCCGAGTACGAGATCATGCGCGGTGACCTGGTACGCATCCTGCACGACGCAGCGAAGGACGACACCGAGTACGTCTTCGGCGTGAGCGTGGATGGGTTCGAACAGGACGAACACAAGGTCCTCGCGCATTTCTCCGACGGGTCCTCCGGCGAGTTCGACCTCCTGGTCGGCGCGGACGGGCAGGGATCGCGCATCCGGCAGGCGATCCTCCCTGAGGGCTTCGATCCCTACTGGCGAGTCGGCATGCACATGGCCTACTGGTTCATCCCGCGCATCGCGTCCGACAGCAACGTCCGGGACACCTACATGGTCCCGGGCGGCCGTCAGATCATGCGCCGCAGCCACAACCCGACCGAGACCCAGGTGTACTTCGTGATGCGGGAGGAATCCGAGGAGGCCTCGGCGATCCACCGGGAACCCGTCGAGCGCCAGCGGGAGTTCTGGGCGAGCAGGTTCCGCGACGCGGGCTGGCAGACCGAGCGCTTCATCGACGGCATGCGGACGAGCCCGTTCTTCTACTCCCAGGAGATCGTCCAGGTCCGGACCGACACCTGGGCCAAGGGCCGCGTGGTCCTGGTCGGCGACGCCGCCCACTGCGCTTCCCCTTACAGCGGCATGGGCGTCTCCGGCGGCCTGGTGGGCGCCTACGTCCTGGCCGGCGAGATCAATCGGCACCCGGGCGACGTGCCGACCGCACTGGCGCGCTACGACAGTGTGCTGCGGCCATTCGTCGACGAGATACAGGGCGAAGTGAATCCGCGTCTCCTGCGCCTGGGCATGCCGATGACCCAGCGGGCGATCGACGCTTTCCACGCCGCCACCGCACTGGCCTGCTTCCTGCACGTTCCCGATCTGGCCGCGCGCTTTTCGAAGGAGGACCGCGGCGGCAGCTGGCAGCTCCCCGAGAACCCGGCGCCGATCAGCGCCGTCTGAAAGCAGTGTCACGCCGACGTTGCACGCCTCCGTCAGCAGAACAGCCCACAGACGGGTGGTGAAGCCGTCCATGCCGGATTCGGCGCCAGAGACGTGCGTGAAGACATCCGCACATCCCTGTCAGCTCGGCGCCCTCCGGCAGCAGTGCAGGGAAGTCAATCTTCGGCAGCATGCCGTTCTCAACGGGCCACGAGACCACGAACAAGGCGACGTCATGCCTGACCATGCGCGATCAGCGCCGCGTGGGGCAGCACGAGTACGTCGTCGGGGCCGGTGAACTCGCCGCTCAGAAGGTCGAAGTGTTCCTTTATCTCGGCGATGACCGCTGGGGCCTGGCGAGTGACGAGCTGGCCGATCGTCGCCACTCCGGCCGCCGGTCCGCTCCACCACTCCTCGCGGGTCGTCCGGTGGTTCCAGACCAGGGTTCCGCACGCAGGGTTCAGCAGTCCGGCCTCGTCCAGCAACGCGGCGAAACCCTGCTCGGAGCGGGGGAAATCGTCCTCGGGCGCGAGAGTCGGCAGGTCGGCGGGGCGGACGACGCCGGCCGCCTGGACTGCCCTGCCGAGAAGTGCCTGCCCGGCAGCCGGCGGGACCGCCCAGACGGTGACGGCTATGCGGCCACCAGGGCGCGTCACCCGGCGCAGCTCCCGCAGCGCTTCACCGGGGCGTCCGACGTGGTTGAGGACGAAGTTGCCGACCACGGCGTCGAACTCGGCGTCGGCGAACGGAAGACGGGGCAGCGACGCAAGCCGCACGTCGGCTTCCGGGGCCGCCTGCGCGGCTCGGGCGACCATGCCCGGCTCGGCGTCCACCGCGGTCACCCTCGCTCCCCGCGCGCAGGCGGCCGCGGCAACGGTGCCGGTGCCCGTCCCCACGTCAAGGAGCCGTACGCCCCGCCGAACCTCGGCCACTCGGAGGAGTTCGGGCACCGGGTACGCGCAGAGCTTGGCGAAGCTCGCGGCGTAGGCGTCGGCCTGGCCCGCCCACGCCCGCCGCTCGGACTCGTCGAACACCGTCTCCGCCAACCGTTTCCTCCCTGGACGACAGCCGCCACGGCTGCACCATCATGCCCCGACGCAGGCGAACCCGATCGGCGAGGGCCGGGGGAACCAAGACGGCGCCGAACTCGGTGCAAGAGCTCTGATCGCACCGCGGTCCCCCTCAGGCGGACCGGTAGAGCCCCTCGGCGTCGTCGTGGGCCAAGGCCGCGTACTCCTCGAAGCCCAGGTTGCCGATGCTCAGGTTGGCGTGGATGTCGTGGACCCCGGCCGGGGTGGTGCGGAACTCGGTGCCGAACTCGGTGAGTCGGTCGTAGTCCTCGTCGTCCACGCATTCCTCGCGCGTGAGGGTGGTGACCGCGAGCAGCGGGTGGTCCCCGGTCCCCATGGTCGTCCGGTCGGCCAGGAACACGACGGCGAGGTTCTCGTCGGCGGAGACGACGGGGAGTATCTGCTCGGCGGTCGCGTCCGCCCAGGCCGGGTCGTCGACGAAGTGGACGGACGCCTCGTACGCGCCGTCGCCCCAGGGCGCCAGCAGTGCGGCCATGACGTCCTGCCAGGCGCGGTCGTCCTCGTAGTCGGTCCTGACGACCAGGGCGTCGAACTCTTCACGACCGGTGACGGCGGGCAGCGCTCTCATGATGCTCTTCTCTTCGGCAGGGTGCGGTGGGCGGTGGTGCCCGACTGTCTCACGTCGGGCAGACCGGGCCGGTTCATCGCCTCGTCACCGGCTGTCACCCGCGGCCCGGCGCCTGGGGCTCTCGGTCTTCACCGTCTCGTGGAGTTCCTCCGACGTGAAGCCGAGGTCGCGCAGGATCCGGGCGGCCGGGCTCTGGGCCACGCGGACGAGGCCGAGGAGGGTGTGTTCGGTGCCGACCCGGTCGTGGCCGAGGTCGGCTGCCGCGCGGCGGGCCTGGGCGATGACCTCCTTGCTCTGCTCGTGGAACGGGATGTGGCCCCGGGGAGCCTTCCTCCCGGCCGGCGGCAGGGCTTCCCCGATCGCGTCGCGGATGGGCTGCTCGGACCCGGTCTTCGCGAGCAGCAGCTCGTACGCGAGGCCGTTCGGTTCGCCGAGGAGGCCGAGCAGGAGGTGTTCGGTGCCGATGGTGCCGTGCTTGTGGGTGCGGGCGGCCTCCTGGGACAGCACGATGCTGTGCCGGTTCAGGTTGGTGAACCGCTCGAACGCGGTGGGCGCGTGGCGTTGCTGGGCGGCCTGCTTGGTGACGCCGATGGCGTCGCCGATCTCGGTCCAGGACGCGCCGCTCTGCTTGGCCTTGCTGACGTAGTGGTCGATGAGCTGGTCACCGAGGTCGGACAGGGTCTGGGCGCGCAGCCGGGCCTCGCTGACGCGGGCCAGTTCGCTGGTGTCGGGGAGTTCCTCGTCGAGTCGGGCGATCAGGTCGGCGAGGCTGATGTCGAGTGGGCTCATGCGTCAACTTTAAATTGACGATCTTGGATCGTCAACTCGTAATTGACGATTTCCTACGGCCCGTCAGACGTCGGCTCCGCGGTAGCAACTGATCTGCGCTGGTTACTGGTTGGGACCGGTGGGCGTGGTGTCAGGATGAGGGCATGACGGTCATTCACGGGGAAGTCGCGGACGGGTTCGAGGGTGTGCGGGAGGCGTTCGCCGCCAACTTCGCGGAACGGGGGGATGTCGGGGCCGCCGTGTGCGTGTACCGGGACGGGCGGCCGGTGGTGGATCTGTGGGGCGGGGTCGCCGATCCGGACACCGGGCGGGCGTGGGAGCGGGACACCTTGCAGCTCGTGTACTCGGCGACGAAGGGCGCCACCGCCACCGTCGCCCACCTGCTCGCCCAGCGCGGGGAGTTGGACCTCGACGCGCCGGTGGCCGCCTACTGGCCGGAGTTCGCGGCCGCGGGGAAGGCGGAGATCCCGGTGCGGTGGCTGCTGTCGCACCGGGCCGGGGTGGTCACGGTCGAGCCGCCCGTGCCGCTGGCGGACGCGTTGCGCTGGCAGCCGATGGCCGACGCGCTCGCCGCGCAGCGGCCGGCGTGGGAGCCGGGCACCGCGCACGGGTACCACGGGCGGACCTTCGGCTGGCTGGTCGGGGAGGTCGTCCGGCGGGTGGACGGCCGTACGCCGGGCCGGTTCTTCGCCGAGGAGGTCGCCGGGCCGCTGGGCCTCGACTTCTTCATCGGGCTGCCGGCGGCCGAGCGCGGGCGGGTCAGCCGGATGGTGTACCCGAAGCCGGAGGTCGACCTGGGCGCCGTACCGCTGGAGCTGGTGCCGCCGGAGATGCGGGAGTTGGTCGCCGCGCTGCAGGACCCGGGGTCGTTGAGCAACCGGGCGTTCGCCGTCACCGATCCCGTCGAGATCGACTTCAACTCGGCCGAGGTGCAGGCCGCGGAGCTGCCCGCGTCCAACGGGATCGGCACCGCGCGCGGCCTCGCGCGGATGTACGCGGCGCTGATCGGGGAGGTGGACGGGGTACGGCTGTTCAGTCCCGAGACGCTGGCGTCGGCGACCGCGGAGCAGGCCGCCGGGGTGGACAAGGTCATCATGCTGCCGATCCGGTACGGCTCCGGGTACATGCTGCCGGTCGAGACGAACCCGCTGACCGGTCCCCGCGCCTTCGGCCACCCCGGCCGCGGCGGCTCGCTGGCCTTCGCCGACCCCGAGCACGGGATCGCCTTCGGGTACGTCATGAACAGCATCGTGGAGGGGGCCGAGGACACCCGGGCGGCCACGCTCGTGGAGGCGGTGCGGGCGGCGCTCTGAGCGGGCGGGGCGAGTCAGGAGGAGGGGACGGGGGCGGGGGCGGGGGCCGGGGAGGGGCCTGACCGGCTCGGCCGCCCCACCGTCAGCCGCAACCGGCTCGGCGACCCCCACCCTCAGCCTCGGGCGCAACCGGCTCGGCGACCCCCACCCTCAGCCTCGGGCGCAACCAGCTCGGCGACCCCCACCCTCAGCCTCGGGCGCCCGGTACAGCGCCGGCGGGACGCGGGCAGGTCGGCCCGGCACACCGCTAGCGGAACGCGGGCAGGTTGCGCTCCACCCAGCCGCCGAACCCGCCCGCCGGGCGCCCGAGTACGGTCTCCACGTCGGGGCTGATCCTCAGCTCCGACGGGAGCGGTGCGCCGAGGACGTCCAGGGTGCCCGTGACCGCCTCCTCCGGCATGAAGCGGGACATGGCCGCGTGGGCCTCCTCGCGGGAGAGTTCCACGAGTGTCACCTCCTCGCCGAGGGCCGCGGAGACGACCGCCGTCTGCTGTCGCGGGCTGATCGGCTCCGGGCCGGTCAGTTCGTAGACCCGGCCCCCGTGGCCGTCCTCGCGCAGCGCCGTCGCCGCCACCGCCGCGATGTCCGCCGGGTCGACGACCGGGAGGGCCACGTCGGCGAAGGGGGCGAAGACCGTGCGCTTGGCGCGGATGGTCTCGGCCCAGGCGAGGGCGTTGGACGCGAAGCCGCCGGGGCGCAGGATCGTGAAGTCGAGGCCCGACGCGCGTACCGCCGCCTCGTACGCACGCAGGCGGGCGTGCGAGGGTGCCTCCGGGCGGGTCGCGCTGACCTGGGAGGAGACCAGGACGACCCGTTGGACGCCGGCGTCCGTGGCCGCGCGGAGCAGAAGCTCCGGGGGCTCGCCCCAGGCGTTGAGGGTGCCGCCCAGGACGACGAACAGGGCTCGGGCGCCGGTCAGCGGGGCCCGCATGCCCGCCGCGTCGCCGACATGACCCTGGGCCCATCGGACGCCCTGGACGTCGGTCGCCGCCTGCCGGGGGGAGCGGGACACCGCGACCACCTCCTCCCCCGCCTCCGCCAACAGCTGCACCAGCGTCCGGCCGATGGTGCCGGTCGCGCCCGTCACCGTGATCATTGCTGTCTCCCTTGTTTCAGTTAGTTAGTTGGCTGACTCACTTGGCCGACGCAGACGCTAGCACGCTCGACCACGCCGGTGTCTATAGTCAGTCGGGTGACCAACTCAGTGGACCGGCGGGCGCGGGCCTCGCAGAAGCGGCAGCGACTGGCGGCGGCCGCCGCCAAGGTCCTGCACGAGCAGGGCGTCGAGCGGACCACCCTCGCGGACATCGCGCACGAGGCCGGGGTCCCGGTCGGGAACGTGTACTACTACTTCAAGACCAAGGACGAGCTGGTCCGGGCCGCCCTCTCCGAACAGACCGCACACCTCGACGAACTCACGGCGCGGCTCGACCGGTTGCCCGACCCGCGCGACCGGCTCAGGTCGCTGATAGAGGCGTGGGTCGGGCAGCGGGACGTCGCCGCCCGGTACGGCTGCCCCACCGGCACCCTCGCCGCCGAACTCGGCAAGCGCGAGGACGGGACCCTCGACGCGGAGGCCGGTGCGGTGATCCGGCGGCTGCTGGACTGGGCCGCGGGCCAGTTCCGCCAGATGGCGCTCTCCGGCCAGGGCGGCCCGGAGGGCCTCCGCCACCCCGACGACCTCGCCCTCACCCTCGTCGCCGGCTACCAGGGCATGTCGCTCCTGGCCCACGCCCTGCGCGACCCGGAGGTGATGACGCGCGAGGGAGCCCGCCTGCTCGGCTGGCTCGACTCGCTCCGGTGAGCCTCCCCTGAGAATCCTTTGAAACATTTTCCCGGCCCACCGCATCAGTGAGGTGGAACGGCGGCGCGGTCGTGCCGAGGCGGGGTCAGGAACAGGGAGCGGGGAGAGCTTGCGGATGAGTCAGAGGCTGGGGGAGGACTATGCCGAGTTCGCCGCGGCGCGGGCCGGGCATCTGTACCGGTCCGCCTGTCTGCTGACCGCCGGGGACACCTACCTCGCGGAGGACCTGGTCCAGGAGGCCCTCGGGCGGATCTACGTCCGCTGGGGCCGGGTCTCCCGTGCCGAGAACCCCGCCGGGTACGCGCAGACGGTCCTCACCCGCACCTTCCTGGCCCACCGGCGGCGGTTCAGCAGCAGGGAGCGGGCCAGGGACTCGTTTCCCGAACTGGTCGACACCGGCGGCGATCCCTCGCTGCGGCTGACCCTGCTCGACGCGCTGGCGCGGCTGCCCGCCAAGGACCGGGCCGTCGTGGTCCTGCGGTACTGGGAGGACCGCTCGGTGCACGAGACCGCGGGCGCGCTCAACATGAGCTCGGCCGCCGTCCGTACGCGGTGCGTGCGCGCCCTGACGCGGTTGCGCGAGCTGCTGGGCGAGGACCTCGCCGAGTACGCCCGCTCCTGACCGCAATTCTGTGACACCGCAAGTCTGGTGACACCGCAGTTCTGTGAACTTGTGAGCCTTGTGATCCTTGTGAATCTTGTGGAAACGGTGGTTCGTCATGCCCGTGGAGCAGCGGCACAACGACAGCGACAGCAGTGATGAGCAGGCCTTCGAGGTGCGGCTGGCCACCGCCCTGCACGACGCCGGCGGCACCTTCGACGCCGACCGGGGCGCGCTCGTCGCCGCCGGTGCGGCGCGGGGGCGGCTGCTCCGGCTGCGGCGGCGGGCCGCGGTGCTGGGCGGCGTCGCCGGGGTCGCGCTCGCCGGGGCCGGCGGGGCGCTGCTGGTGCCCTGGGGCGGGTCGGCGTCCGGGCAGCCCCCCGCCGCCGTGTCGACCACACCGCGCCCCACCGCCTCCCCCACCGCCCCGGCCGCCCGCGGCGTGACCTCGGACGAGATGATCAGAACGCTGGAGAAGCTGCTGCCGGGCGGGACGTTCGGCAAGGCGGAGGGGCGGGGCGTCGACGCCACCGACCCGCTGGTGGCGCCCTACGCGCAGGTGGTGTACGACGACGGGCACGGCGCCGCCGCCGTCAGCGTCACCGTGAACCGGGTGCTGCCGGGCGGGCACGACGCCCAGCAGGCCGTCCGCTGCCCGGACAAGGTCTTCACGACCTTCGACAGCTGCGTCACCCGCCATCTGCCGGACGCGTCCGTCGTCACCGTCGTGAAGGGGTACGAGTATCCCGACCGGCGGGTGGACACCAAGCTGTGGACCGCGAACCTGGTGACGCCGGACGGCCATCACGTCTCCGTCGCCGAGTGGAACGCCGCGGCCGAGAAGGACGCGCGGATCAGCCGGGACCGACCTCCCCTGTCGGCGGCCCGGTTGACGGCACTGGCGGCCGCGGAGGAGTGGCGCGGGGTCGTCGACGCCATTCCGCGGGACCCCCGGCAGACCCAGGAGCCGCCCGCCGCCCCCCAGCACGGCGCGGGGATCCGGCAGACCCTCACCTCGCTGCTCCCCAAGGGGCTGAAGGTGGTGGCGCACGCGAGCGACGACGACGGCGAGTTCACGTACGTCGTGGTCGACGACGGGCACGGCCGGAGCCTCGTCCAGGTCAACGTGCAGGCCGACATGTCCGACGTCGCGAAGGAGCTGTTCGGCAGCGGGTCCGAGACCCTGCCCGACGGGACGCGGGTCGCCGAGCACAAGGGGCCCGGCGAGAAGGGCGGCGCCGGGGTGGTCATGTGGACCGCCGACACCATGCGCACCGACGGCTTCCGGGTCGTGGCCAGCGCCTTCAACTCCGGGTCGCAGCAGACCGCCGCGACCCGGAGCGCCCCGGCGCTGACCATGAAGCAGCTCCGCGCCCTCGCGCTCAGCCCGAAGTGGCGGTCGTGAGAACCGGCGGCTCGGGCCGGGCGGCGGCGGCCTCGCTCAGTCCGCGGCGACCAGGTTGTAGCGCGCCAGCTCGGCCCGGCCGAACAGCAGCGCGTAGCCGGGCGGGAGCTGGGCGAGCAGACGGGTGGTCAGGGGCTCGCCGATCGTGTCGGCGAGGACACCGAGGACCGAACTGACGTCCCAGCGGGCGGTGGCGGGGGTCGAGCCCTCGATGCGCGCGGCCACCGAGTCGACGAACTGACGGGCGGTCAGCGGGTCGGCCGCCGGGATCTGGGCGGCGATCAGCCCGGCCGCCTCCAGCGGGAGAGCCTGCGCGAGGTCCACCCGTTCCTCACCGGTCACATGGCCGCCCAGCGCGGACAGGACGGTGTGCGTGACCCGCTCGGCCTGCGCCCACGTCGGGTACTGGCCGGCCTCCCGCACGGCTTCGGTGAACTCCTGCCAGCCTCCGGTACGGACCGGACGCACCGCACGGGGGCTCGGGGCCGGGGCGGGGGTCGGAGCGGGCGCGGTGGCGGTTGCGGGGGCGGCGATGGCGGCTCTCGGGTGCGGGCTCGTCACGGTCATCGTGCTGACTCCTCTTCCGGGCATCCGGGAACTCCGGGGCAGGTTACGCGTCGGTGCACGCCGAGTACCCCGGAAATCGGTGGCCATGACACGAAACTACTGAGCTTTCCGGATGAACAAAGTTGACAGGAGTGCGCTCACGTCAGGGTGGTCCGGATGCCGGGGGCTAGCCTCGGAAGACCGGAGACGAGCCGGAGACAAAGCCGGACGAAGTACCGGACGAAGAAGGAGAGAGCCATGGCCAGGGTTCCCAGTTCGGTGATCGCGGCGAGCGGCCTCGTCGGCGGCTACGGCGTGGCGCGCTGGACGAAGCAGCGGCCGCTGGGCGGGGCCGTGCTGGCCGTCGCCGGGGCCGCGGCCGCGCAGCAGTGGCGGCAGCGGGCGGGCGGGAAGGCCGCCGGGGCGCTGTCCGCCGCCTATCTCGCCGCGTTCGCGGGGTCGCATCCGCTGGCGAAGAAGGTGGGCGCGTGGCCGTCGGTCCTCGGGGTGGCGGGCGCGGTGGCGCTGGCGTCCTGGGCGGTCGCGGACCGGCGCGACTGAGCCTGCTCGGTCTAGGGCACGTGCCGGCTTGGCTGAGCCTTCTCGGTCCAGGCCGCGGACGGGCTTGGCTGAGCCTTCTCGGTCCAGGGCACGGACGGGCTTGGCTGAGCCTCCTCGGTCCAGGGCACGGACCGGCGCGGCTGAGCCTGCTCAGTCCAGGCCGCGGAACGCCCGCCGGTAGGCCTGCGGGCTCGTCCCCACGACCCTTCTGAAGCGCTCCCGGAACGCGGTCGGCGAGCCGAAGCCGGACTGGGACGCGATGCGCTCGACCGGGTGGCCGGTGGTCTCCAGCAGGTGCTGGGCCCGGCGCACCCGCGCCCGGTGGAGCCACTGCAGCGGTGTCGTGCCGGTCTGCTCGCGGAAGCGGCGGTTGAGGGTACGGGTGCTCATCCCGGCCCGCGCCGCGACCTCGTCCAGGGTCAGGTCCCGGTCGCAGTGGTCCTCCAGCCAGGCGAGCAGCGGCTCCAGGGTGGCGCCGGCCGGGGCCGGAGGCTGGTCGTGGACGATGAACTGGGCCTGGCCGCCCTCCCGTTCCAGCGGCATGACCGACATACGGGCGGTGTGCGCGGCGACCGCGGAACCGTAGTCCTTGCGGACCATGTGCAGGCACATGTCCATGGCCGCGGCCGCGCCCGCGGAGGTCAGGAACTGGCCGTTGTCGACGTAGAGGACGTTCGGGTCCACCTCGATCGCCGGGTGCCGGGCGGCCAGGGCGTCGGCCGCCGCCCAGTGCGTGGTGGCGCGCAGGCCGTCCAGCAGGCCGGTGGCCGCGAGGACGAACGCGCCGACGCAGACCGACGCGATCCGGGTGCCGTGCGCGGCCGCCGCGCGCAGGGCGCCCGCGACCTCGGGCGGCAGGCTGCCGGCGGGGTCCGCGACGCCCGGCACGATGACCGTGTCCGCCTCGGCCAGCGCGTCCAGCCCGTACGGCGCCTTGACGGTGAACACGCCGCCCGCCGCGGACACCTCGGCCGCCGGCCCGCACACCCGCACCCGGTAGGCGTCCCGGCCGTCGGGCAGGCGGGCCCAGCCGAAGGTGTCGATCGGCACGGTGAAGTCCGACGGGACGACCTGGTCCAGGACGAGTACAGCCACGGTGTGCATGGCAGGAACGTAGCTGTTCGACGGGTTACCGCCAACCGCGGGACCGCTTTCCTGGCCGTCGGTGGCGTTCGTTGGCGAGAATCCGTCGAAGCGTGGCAGTACCGCCGCTTCTGCGTGATCATCCGGGCGCCTACGGTCGTCGCCGTGACCAAGTTCCTCCTCGCCGTCCACGTCCTCGCGGCGATCGTCGCCGTCGGTCCCGTGACCGTGGCCGCCAGCATGTTCCCGCCCGCCGCCCGCCGCGCCATGGAGGCGCCGGACGACGTCCGGGCCGCCGAGACCCTGCGGTTGCTGCTTCGGATCTGCCAGGTGTACGCCGTGGTCGGCGTCGTCGTCCCGGTGTTCGGGTTCGCCACGGCGAGCAGCATGCACGTGCTCGGCAGCGCCTGGCTGATCGTGTCGATCGCGCTCACGGCGCTCGCCGCGGTCGTGCTCGCCGCGCTGGTGCTGCCGCGGCAGAGCGCGCTGGTGGAGGCCGGCGGCGGCGCCACGCGCGAGGCCACCGTCCGGCTGGCCATGTTCACCGGGGTGTTCAACCTGCTCTGGGCCGCCGTGACGATACTGATGATCGTGCGGCCAGGGTCGACGACCGGTGCCTGACCGGATGGCCGACAAGGTGAGGGCGGGCGTCGTGTACCGGGGCGCGGGCAGCCCGGCGCCCGGCGCCACAGAGTGCCGTCCGCCGGTGCCGGGCGGGGGTGGGACGCTTACCGGCGCTTGCAGGGTGCCGCCCGCGCCCACCCGTGCCGCCCTGGGGGCACCTCCCAGGCCCTTAAGGCACTGGGGGAGGCACGACTGCCCGCGGCTGGGAAGCTGACGCGACTGCAGCGCCCCGTCAGGGGCGCGGGGAACTGCGCGGCCAGCCCCCACCGGGCCGCAGACCCACGACCGCCCGCGGCGGAGGCCCCGTAGGGAGCGCGGAGTGGCGGTGCCCGTCGGCCCCTACGCCTGCGCCTTCGCCGTCCCGCGCGCCGTCGCCGAGAGGGGGGCCGCGATGTCCTCCAGGGACCTGCGCTCGGCGTTCACCGCGAGGAGTGCCGCGACCAGGCCCGCCGCGCACATCAGGCCCGCGCCGATCTGGAAGGCCAGGACCGTGTCGGCGACCTTGCCCGTGCCCGTGAGGTCGGCGAAGAGGAGGGGGCCGCTGATGCCGCCCGCGGCCGTGCCCAGGGCGTAGAAGAACGCGATGGACATCGCCCGCGTCTCCATCGGGAAGATCTCGGACACCGTGAGGTACGCGCTGGACGCGCCCGCGGACGCGAAGAAGAGGACCGCGCACCAGCACGCCGTCAGCGTCCCGGCGGACAGCGCGCCCCGGTCGAACAGCCAGGCCGTGCCGAACAGCAGCAGACCGGACAGCAGGTACGTCGACGAGATCATCACCCGGCGCCCGACCGTGTCGAACAGCTTGCCCAGGAGGAGCGGGCCCAGGAAGTTGCCCACCGCGATGACCACGAAGTAGTAGCCGGTGTCGCCCGTCGGCACGTCGAAGAAGGTCGTGAGGATCGCGCCGAAGCCGAAGGTGATCGCGTTGTAGAGGAACGCCTGCCCTATGAAGAGCGAGAAACCGAGGACGGCCCGGCGCCGGTAGTCGCGGAAGAGCGTCCGGCCGATCTCCACGAAGGAGGTGCCCCGGCGCTGGTGGATGACCAGTTCGCCGTCCGGCTCCGGCAGCGGCTTGCCCTGCTCGGTCGCCACCCGCTCCTCGATGGAGGAGACGATCTCCTCCGCCTCCCGTTCCCTGCCGTGGATCAGCAGCCAGCGCGGGCTCTCCGGGACGTTCCGCCGTACCAGCAGGATGACCAGCCCGAGGACGACACCCAGGGCGAAGGTCAGCCGCCAGCCGACGTCCTTGGCCAGGAAGTCCGTGTTCAGCGCGACGATCGAGAGCAGCGAGCCGCCGACCGCGCCGATCCAGAAACTGCCGTTGATGATCAGGTCGACGCGGCCCCGGTGCCGTGCCGGGATGAGTTCGTCGATCGCGGAGTTGATCGCCGCGTACTCGCCGCCGATGCCGAAGCCGGTGAGGAAGCGGAAGGTGAAGAACCACCAGGGGGCGAACGAGATCGAGGTCAGGGCGGTGGCGGCCAGGTAGACCGCCAGGGTGATCATGAAGAGGTTCTTGCGGCCGTGGCGGTCGGTCAGGCGGCCCCAGAAGAGGGCGCCGATGCAGGCGCCCGCCACATAGAGGGCGGCGGCCGTGCCGGTGACCTGGGAGGAGGAGATCGCCAGGCCGCTGCCCGGTTCGGACAGGCGGCTCGCGATGTTTCCCACGACCGTGACTTCCAGGCCGTCCAGGATCCAGACCGTGCCCAGGCCGATGACGATCGTCCAGTGCCAGCGGGACCACGGGAGCCGGTCCAGGCGGGCCGGGATCCGGGTGGTGATCGTCCGGCCGCCGCTCTCTTCCACGCCCATGTCCGTAGCCATACCCAACGCGCGCCTCCTTGGCCGGAAGTCCAGAACCGAAGCCGCCCGTTCGGGTGCCCCGGCCCGCGCGGTCTACGCCCCGAGCGCTCGCGACACCGTGAAGATCAGCACTCCGGCCAGCGAC
This sequence comes from Streptomyces sp. NPDC051987, assembly GCF_040680735.1. NCBI lineage: Bacteria > Bacillati > Actinomycetota > Actinomycetes > Kitasatosporales > Streptomycetaceae > Streptomyces > Streptomyces sp. NPDC051987. The sequence goes on from NZ_JBFAXI010000057.1 coordinate 31,661, forward strand.
CCCACCACCGTGCCGTTGATCCGGATGAACTGCAGGTCGCGGCCGATGTGCGCCTCGATCTTGCGGGTGGTGTGCTCGGCGTCCCAGCCGGCCACGGTGTCGGTGATCAGAGAGGTGATCTCCTTGCGGTAGGTCGTCACGACGTGCACGGCCGCGCCCTCGACCCAGCTGTCGACCTTGTCCTGGACCTTCTGCTCGGTGGCCATCCGGGCGCCCAGGGAGAGCAGGGAGGCGCGCACGCGCAGCCGCAGCTCGCTGCGCTCGTCCTCGGCCGCCGCGACGATCATGGACCGGACGGCCGTCCAGGCGGACGCGATCAGGTCCTGCACCTCGCCGCGGCCCAGCACCTCGCCCTTGAGCCGCTCGACACGGGACCGGGTGTCGGTGTCGGACTGGAGGTCGTTCGCGAAGTCCGAGAGGAAGCGGTCGAGGGCGCCGCGGGCCGGGTGGGACGGCATGTCGCGCATCTCGGCGCAGAACCGCAGCAGCTCCTTGTAGACGCGCTCGCCGACCCGCCGGTCCACGAACCGGGGCGTCCAGCCCGGCGCGCCGCCCTGGACGGCGTCCATCACCGAGTCCCCGTGCAGCACCAGCCAGTCGTGGGCCCGGCTGACGACCAGGTCCACGACCCGCTTGTGGCCACCGTCGGCGACTATCCGCTCCAGCATCTTGCCGATGCCGGGGGCGATCTCCTGCGCGTCGGCCCGGCGGGTGATCGCCTCGCCGACCACGGCCTGGACGTCGGAGTCCCGCAGCACGGTCAGGGCGCCGCGCAGCGCGGTCGCCAGCTCGGCGGTGACCCGGTCGGCGTTCTTCGGCTCCGCCAGCCAGGTGCCGAGCCGGCTGCCGATGCCGACGGCGTGCAGCCGCTGCCGTACGACGTCCTGGGAGAGGAAGTTCTCGCCGACGAACTCGCCCAGGGAGATGCCGAGCTGGTCCTTCTTGTTGGGGATGATCGCGGTGTGCGGGATGGGCACGCCGAGTGGGTGCCGGAAGATCGCCGTCACCGCGAACCAGTCGGCGAGCGCGCCGACCATGCCGGCCTCGGCGGCCGCGGCCACGTAGTCCGCCCAGGGGCCGGCGCCCGCGCCGGACGCCCACTTGGCCAGCGCGTACACCAGCGCGACGAGCAGCAGCAGGCCGGTCGCCGTGCGCTTCATCCGCCGTACGCCGGCCTGGCGCTCCTCGTCGGCGGGCGTGAAGGCGTTCATGGACTTGTAGGACGGCGCCGCCGTCCCCGTGCGTTCCACCATCTGCTCCACCCGTTCGCGGCCGGTTCCACCCTCACGGTGATCCCGCACTTATTGTCCCTTCCTGACCTACTCCCGGAGCGGGGCAGGAGTTCCCGCGGCCTGTCCGGCGGGCGAATTGTCCGGGCCGGGTTGCGCGTAGAGGATGTCCCGGGCCTGTTCGGCGGCGCGGGCCATGCTCTCGCCGACGAAGTCGACGAACCGGGCGATGTTCTCCAGGCGGACGGCGGCCGGGGAGCCGGCGCCGAGGACGCCGACGCCCTGCCGTGCCGTCTCGGCGAGCTGGGCGTGGGACCGGGCGCTGGCGATCATCCCCTGGTACCAGACGTCGTTGTCGACGACGTAGCGTTCCCGGCGGCGTTCGTCGCGCTCCCGGCGGACGAGGCCCATGGTTTCGAGGAGCGCGACCGTCTTGGAGACGGTCGCGGGGCTGACCTGGAGCCGCTGCACGAGCTCGGACGCGGTGACGCTGCCCGCGTCGGTGGTGTAGAGGCAGGTCAGCACCCGGGAGGCCATCCTGGGCAGGCCCTGTTGCATGAAGACGGTGGTGAAGACCTCCTCGTACGCCCGTACGGCCTCGGTGTCGCGTCCGGGGGCGGGTGGGGGTGTCCTCGCGGCCCGGGGGGCGGTCTGGCGGCGGCGGTGGGCGCGGTGCGCGGTGGCCCGGTGGGCGATCTCGGGGCGGTAGGCGACGGGGCCGCCGTTGCGCATGACCTCGCGCGTGACCGTCGAGGTGGGGCGGTCCAGGCGTCTGGCGATCTCCGCGTAGGCGAGGCCGTCGGCCAGCCCCAGCGCGATCTGCTGACGCTCCTGCTGGGTGAGCCTGCCTCCCGGCATCACGGCCTCCTCTGTGGTTCCCCGGTGCCGCCAGCATAGCGTTCACCTTCAATCCATTGCAACGAAGGGACGGGGGTCGTTGCGTTAGATTCAATGTCATCGCAACGAATTAGTGGGCTTGAGCTGCTGATATGCCTTCCACGTAGCAACATGCGCGTTGCCTTATCCATGAACGCAACGTAGCGTTTCTGTCATCAGAAACAACACGGACAACGAATCCAAGGAGCGCACGATGCAGAAGTTCGACACCCCCGCCCCGGTCTCCGCCGTCCTCGACATCCCGGCGGGCCAGATCCGGCTCATCGCCGCCGACCGGGCCGACACCACGGTCGAGGTCCGGCCCGCCGACGCCGGCCGGAGCCGGGACGTGAAGGCGGCCGAGCAGATCGAGGTCGGCTACGCCGACGGTGTGCTGCGGATCGTCGCGCCGGAGGCCAAGAGCCAGCTCTTCGGTCCGTCCGGGTCCGTGGAGGTGACGGTCCAGCTGCCCGCCGGCTCGCGGGTCGAGGGCACGTCCGGCAGCGCCGAGCTCCGCGGGGTGGGGCGCCTCGGCGACGTCACCTTCGACGGGGCGTACCGCCAGATCAAGATCGACGAGGCCACGAGCCTCCGCCTCACCGCGGTCGACGGCGATGTCGAGGTCGGCCGGCTGGGCGGCGACGCGGAGATCAGCACCGCCCGGGGCGACATCCGGATCGCCGAGGCGCTGCGCGGCACGGTCGTGCTGAGCACCCGGTCCGGCGACATCACGGTGACCGCCGCCGCCGGCGTCTCGGCCGCGCTCGACGCCGGCACCGGGTACGGCCGGGTCAGCAACGCCCTCAAGAACGACGGCACCACCGAGCTCGACATCCGCGCCACCACCTCCCAGGGCGACATCACCGCCCGCAGCCTCTGAATCCACGGGTCCCGGGCCACCTCCCCGGGGTCCGGGGTGGGCACCACGAGCCAGCCACGGGCTCCTGCCGCCAGTTCAGCCACCGCGCCCTGGAGCGCCGCAAGGCGCCGACGACCGACGGGCGGCACGCGCCGGGGCGCGCCGCCCGTGGGCGTACGTGGCGGGCACGGGCTGCCCGGAGACCGCGGCCCGGCCCCGCACGGCACCGACAACCGACGGACGGCGCACACCGGCACGCGCCAGGCCACGCCCGTGGGCGTACGCGGCGGACGCGGGGCGCCCGGTGACCGCAGCGGACGGCGCCGCCGGCCAGGCACCGACCACGCACGGGCGGCACGCGCCGGCACGAGCCGGGGCCCGCCGACCGTGCGTGGACGCGGCGGACACGGGCTGCCCGGAGACCGCGGCCCGGCCCCGGGGTGGGGCGGCAGGGGCCGTTCGCCGCAGTTCGCGGCCTCGGCATCTGCGCCAAGTCGGACGGGGCACCGGCACCGCGCCGGCAGGCGCACCTCGGCAGGCGCACCTCGGCGGGCGCGCCGTCAGTGGTCGCCGTGCCTTCGGCGGTCGCGTTCCTCTCGGCGCTGCTCGTGCAACTCGTGCCGGGCCTCGCGCAGTTCGTGCCGGGCCGACCTGCGGTCCAGTCGCTCCTGGCGGCGCTCCTCCTTCAGACGCCGGCGTTCCGCCTTCGTCACCTTGTGCTCCACCTGGACCCCGCCCCAGAACGCGAAGCCCGTCACGACCACCCTCGGCGCGCCCGGCTCCGGCGGCCCGGCGTCCTCGCGGTGGTCGAAGCCGCCCATGACGCCGATGCCCCGCATCACCACCTCGACGCCGGGCGGCACGACGACGTTCATCCCGCCCATGATCGCGACGCAGTTGATCTCGACCTCGCGGTCCGCGAAGTTCGCCTCGCGCAGATCGATCTCGCCGCCGCCCCAGAACGCGAAGCCGGTGAAGCGCCTGGGCACCGTCCAGCGGCCCTTGCGCTGGAAGCCGGACATCACCGCCACCGCCCACGACGACGAACCCTCGCCGCCGACGATCCGGCTCCCCCAACTCCCCGTCTCCAGTGGGGGCTTGCTGAGCGACACGGCCGGTGCCGGCCCCGCCGCCGGCAGGTCCCGCGTGATCGGCGCCAGGTCACCGTACGTACGGGCCAGGTACGTCGCCTCCAGCCGCTCCTCGAACTCCGTCATGTCGAGCCGCCCTTCGGCGAGGGCGTCCCGCAGGATCTCGGCGACTCGTTCACGATCGGCGTCGGAGGCACGCAGCTCCGGGGCATCGTCGGTCATGGGGTGCAGACTACGAGTTCCCGGCGCCCTGGACTACGCCGTCGGCTGCTCCGACGAGGGCTCCGGGGTGTCCCCCGTCGAGTACAGCATCGCGGCGATCACCGACTCGATGTCCGGCTCCCGGACGGACAGGTCCAGCAGCGGGTACTCCGCGGCGATCCGCGCCACCAGCGGCGCCGCCGACTCCGTCGCCGGGAACGCCAGCCACTGCCGGGGGCCCTCCACCTTCACCACCCGGGCCGCGGGGCCCGCGTCGATCGGCGGCAGCTCCCGCTCCAGGTCCACCACGAGGGTCCGCTCGCTCTCCCCCGCCTCGTGCAGTCCGGTGAGCGGACCGTCGTACATCAGCCGCCCGTGGTCGATGACCATCACGCGCGAGCACAGCTGCTCGATGTCCTGGAGGTCGTGGGTGGTCAGCAGGACCGTGGTGCCGCGGTCGGCGTTCAGCTCCCGCAGGAACGCGCGGACCTTGGCCTTCGAGATCACGTCGAGGCCGATCGTCGGTTCGTCGAGGTAGAGGACGTCCGGGTCGTGCAGCAGCGCCGCCACGATGTCGCCGCGCATCCGCTGGCCGAGCGAGAGCTGCCGCACCGGGACGTCCAACAGGGGCTCCAGGGCCAGGAGTTCCACCAGGCGGTCCAGGTTCTCGGTGTAACGGGCGTCCGGGATGCGGTACATGCGGTGCACCAGGCGGTAGGAGTCGATGAGGGGGAGGTCCCACCACAGGGTCGTGCGCTGCCCGAAGACCACGCCGATGCGGTGGGCCAGGCGGGTGCGCTCGCGGGACGGGTCGATGCCGGCCACCCGGAGCCGACCGCCGCTCGGGGTGAGGATGCCCGTCAGCATCTTGATCGTGGTCGACTTGCCGGCGCCGTTCGGGCCGATGTACCCGACCATCTCCCCGCGCCCGACGGTGAAGGAGAGCGAGTCGACCGCCCGCACCTGCCGCCGTTCCCGTTTCAGGAACCCGGTCTTCTTGCGGACCTCGAAGACCTTCTCCACGCCGTCGACCTCGATGAACACGTCCGACATCAGCTCAGCTCCCTGCGCCCCGATCATCAGATCAACTTCCCGTACTTCGATACGCCCTGAGGCCCGCCCGCCAGGCAAGCCCCGCCAGCACGCAGCAGACCACCGCCACCAGCGGCGGCGACCACGCCGTCCACGCCGGCAGCCGCAGCGGATACGGCCGCCCCAGCACGTACGCGGCGGGCACCCAGTTGACGAAGGCCAGCGGCAGGACGAACGTCACCCCGCGCACGAAGTCCTTCCCGAACACCGTCGGCGGGTACTGGAGCAGCGTCGTACCGCCGTAGGTGAACGCGTTCTGCACCTCCGCCGCGTCCTGCGCCAGGAACTGGAAGGCCGCGCCCGCCACGAACAGCGCGCAGAAGATCGTCGCGCCGGCGGCCACCATCAGGGGGACCAGCAGCACCTTCGCCGGAGTCCAGTGGACGTCGACGGAGACCAGCGCCCAGCCCAGCACCACCGCGCCCTGGGTGATCCGGCCGAGGCGGCGCAGCGCGAAGTGGTCCGCTCCTATCTGGGCCAGCACCGGGGCCGGCCGGACCAGCAGCGTGTCGAAGGAGCCGTCACGGATCCGCGTGCCCAGCACGTCCATCGAGCCCAGCACCAGGTCGGCGACGCCGAACGCGGTCGCCGACAGGCCGTACAGGAAGGAGACCTCGGGCAGCGACCAGCCGCCGAGCGAGTCGACCCGCGAGAACATCAGCAGGATCGTGGCGAAGTCCAGCCCGGTCACCAGCAGGTTCCCGGCCAGCGTGAGGGCGAAGGACGTCCGGTAGGTCATCGTGGACCGCATCCACATCCCGGCGACCAGCCGGTACGCCCGCAGCCCGTCCCGGCCCCGCTCGGCCGCCCCGCGCCACCCGTCGGGAACACGCACCTCAGCCACCCTGCACCACCACCCGTCGCGTCGCCGCCGTCTGCAGCAGCCGGCCCGCGGTCAGCAGCGCCACCGCCCACGCGGCCTGGAAGGCGAGGGCCCCCGCCACCCCGGTCTCCCCCATCAGCACGTCCGCCGGCATCTGGATCTGCGCCGCCCACGGCAGGACGCGGACCACCTCGCCGAAGCCGCCCGGGAAGACGTTCAGCGGCAGCGTCATCCCCGAGAAGAAGATCCCCGTGATCATCATGACCTGGTTGACTCCCATGCCGTCCATCAGCCAGAACACGCTCAGCGCGACCAGGTAGCGGATGCCGAAGCTGACGAGCATCGCCAGGAACAGCGCGACCAGGAAGGCGGCCCAGGTACCGGCGTCCGTGGGCAGCGCCATCGGGAAGAACGCCGCGCCGACCAGGAAGGGGATCACGCCCCGCCCCAGCAGCTGGAACAGGGAGCGGCCCAGATCGGTCGCCAGCCACCACAGCTGGAGATCGGCCGGACGGTACAGGTCGATCGCGATCGCACCGGTACGGATACGCTCCATCAGGTCTTTTTCCGCGCCGCCGCCCTGGATCGCGAGCGTCGCGTACAGGCACTGCCCGAGCCACACATAGGTCACCGCCTGCGCCTGGTCATAGCCTCCGAGGTGCGGTTTCTCGTCCCACAGCGCCAAGTACGTGTAGACGAGGATGATCCCGAAGACCGTGTTGGTGAACACCCCGGCCGCGGTGGCCGCCCGATACGTCGCGTACCGTCGGAAACCCCCCGCCGCGACGGCCGTGTACAACCGTCCCGCACCCACGCCGACTCACCTCCCGGACCGCCCGACACCGAAGCGCAGGAGCCTACTGCGCCGGCGACATCGCAGGCCACGCAATTTCCGTGACCGAAGCGTGCCGGAATCCGGGAACGGAACGCGCGGTGCGAGAGTCTTCATCTGGGGGCGCAGAAGCGTACGAGGTCGTACGGGGAACGAACGTACGACGCGAAATCAGGAGTCCGTGCACGACATGAGCGACGAGCCGCAGCCGCAGCAGCCGAACCACAGCGGCGGAGGCCCGACGGAGCCGCCGGCCGCGGCCGAGGAGAAGCAGACCCCGCCGCAGGCGGAGGCCGAGGCGAGAAAGCCGAGGCCGCCCGCGGCGTCCGAGCCGGCCACGCCTGGCCAGGGCGAGCAGCCCGAGCGGGCCGAGCGAGCCGAGAACACCGGGCGGGCCGGGCAGGCCGAGCGGGCCGAGGACCCCGGGCGGGCCGGGCAGGCCGAGCGAGCCAAGGACGCCAGGCAGGACAGGCAGGCCGAGCGGGCCGAGGGCGCCGGGCGGGCCGAGGACCCCGGGCGGGCCGAGCGCGCCGAGCGAGCCAAGGACGCCAGGCAGGCCGAGCGCGCCGGGCGGGCCGAGCGAGCCGAGGATGCCGAGCAGGCCGAGCGGGCCAAGGACGCCGGGCAGGCCGAGCGCGCCGGGCAGGCCGAGGGCGCCGGGCGGGTCGGGAGCGAGTCGGGGGCGGGCGGGCCGAAGGTCGTGTCGCCGCGGCCACCGGCCGGAGACACCGACACGCGGCAGCTCACCGCCATCAGGGCACCGAAGGCACGCCCCACCGCCCCGACGGCAGCCGGGAACCGGCAGGAAGCAGCCGAGGACAGGCAGGACGGGCAGGCCGAAGGCGCCGGGCGGGTCGGGAGCGAGTCGGGGGCGGGCGGGCCGAAGGTCGTGCCGCCGCGGCCACCGGCCGGAGACACCGACACGCGACAGCTCACCGCCATCCCGGCACCGACGGCACGCCCCACCGCCCCGACGGCAGCCGGGAACCGGCAGGACGGGCGGGACACGCAGACACGGCAGCTCAAGGCGATCAGGGTGCCGAAGGCGGCGGCGTCCGCCGCGGCCTCGGCAGCGGTTCCCGGCGCCGCCCCGGCGTCCGCGCCCGCCCCCGCCGCGGTTCCCGGCCCAGGGGTCGCGGAGGCGGCGGCGGTGGCGGTGGCGCCCGTGGAGACGAAGAAGGGGGGTGGGAAGAAGATGAAGCGGCCCAAGCGGACCGGATGGCGGCGGATCGTCCCGACCTGGCGGATGCTGCTCGGCACCTTCGTGCTCGGCGTCCTGCTGCTGATCGGCCTGTTCTTCCTCGGCTACTCGATGGTGAAGATCCCGGCGGCCAACGCGTACGCGACCAAGCAGTCCAACGTCTACCTGTACGCCGACGGCTCCCAGCTCGCCCGCGACGGCGAGGTCAACCGGGAGAACGTCACCCTCGCCCAGGTCTCCGCGGACGCCCAGCACGCCGTGCTCGCCGCCGAGGACCGCGAGTTCTACACCGAGTCCGCCGTCGATCCCAAGGCGATGCTGCGCGCCGCCTGGAACACCGCGACCGGCAAGGGCACCCAGTCCGGCTCGACGATCACCCAGCAGTACGTGAAGAACTACTACCTCGCGCAGGAGCAGACCGTCACCCGCAAGGTGAAGGAGTTCTTCATCGCGATCAAGCTGGACCGCACCGAGCCCAAGGACGAGATCCTGGAGGGCTACCTCAACACCAGCTACTTCGGCCGCAACGCCTACGGCATCCAGGCCGCCGCCCAGGCCTACTACGGCATGGACGCCACCAACCTCGACCCGGCCCGCGCCGCCTACCTCGCCGCGCTCGTCAACGCGCCCAGCGAGTACGACGTCGTCGCCCACCCCGAGAACAAGGCCGCGGCCGTCGCCCGCTGGAACTACGTCCTCGACGGCATGGTCAAGAAGGGCTGGCTCAGCGAGTCCAAGCGGGCCGCCATGACGTTCCCGATGCCCAAGGAGCAGACCGTCTCCACCGGCATGTCCGGACAGCGCGGCTACATCGTCAACGCGGTCAACGACTACCTGATCAAGAACAAGATCGTGGATTCGGACTCCCTGGAGGCCGGCGGCTACCGCATCACCACCACCCTGCAGAAGTCCAAGCAGGACGCCTTCGTGAAGGCGGTGAACGACAAGCTGATCTCCAAGCTGGACAAGAAGAACAACAAGGCCGACACCTACGTGCGCGCCGGTGGTGCCTCCGTCGACCCGAAGACCGGCCAGGTCGTCGCCATGTACGGCGGCATCGACTACGTGAAGCAGTACACCAACGGCGCGACCCGCGGTGACTTCCAGGTCGGCTCCACCTTCAAGCCCTTCGTCTTCGCCTCCGCCGTCGACAACGGCTCCACCACCCAGTCCGGCCAGACCATCACGCCGAACACCTACTACGACGGCACCAACAAGCGCACCGTCCAGGGCTGGCCCGGCGGCGCCTACGCGCCGGAGAACGAGGACGAGAAGTCGTACGGCCAGATCACCGTCCGCAAGGCCACCGACCTCTCCGTGAACTCGGTGTACGCGCAGATGGCCGTCGACGTCGGCCCCTCCAAGGTCAAGCAGACCGCCGTCGACCTGGGCATCCCCGCCGACACCAAGGACCTCCAGCCCTACCCGTCCATCGCCCTGGGCACCGCCACCGCCAGCGTCCTGGACATGGCGGAGGCGTACGCCACGCTCGCCAACCACGGCAAGCACGGCACGTACACGATGGTCCAGAAGATCACGAAGGACGGCACCCAGGACATCAGGCTGCCGGAGTCGACGACCAAGCAGGCCGTCAGCAGGCAGGCCGCCGACACCACCACCTCCGTCCTGCAGAGCGTGGTCGACAACGGCACCGCCACCGCCGCGCAGGGCGCGGGCCGCCCGGCCGCCGGCAAGACCGGCACCGCCGAGGAGGACACCGCCGCCTGGTTCGCGGGCTACACCCCCGACCTCGCCACGGTCGTCTCCGTGATGGGCCAGGACCCGGTCACCGCCGCCCACAAGCCGCTGTACGGCGCGCTGGGCCTGCCCCGCATCAACGGCGGCGGTGCCCCGACCGAGATCTGGGCGCAGTACACCAAGGCCGCCCTGCACGGCACCTCGGCCGCCAGTTTCGACCTGGACCTCCAGGCCGGCGCCGAGACCGTGGCCCCGCCCACCCTGAGCACGGCCACCCCGGGCACCGGCGGCCAGGACAACGGCGGCACCACCGGCCCCAACCAGGACAACGGCGGCACCACCGACGGGGGCCAGGGCAACGGCGGCACGAACGGCGCCACCACCAACGGCACCACCGACGGCGGCACGACGAACGGCACCACCACCAACGGCACCACCACGGCCGGCACGACGAGCGCGGGGACCGACGCCGGTACGACGACGGCGGGCAACGACGCGGGCACCACCGCCGGGCCCACGACCGCCGGCACCACCGCCGGCACGACGGCGGGCAACGACGCGGGCACCACCGCCGGCACGACAGCGGGTGACGGAGGCGGGTTCGGGTTCGTCCAGTGACCGACGCCGTCCGTCCGGCGGCATGACGCATGGCGAAGGGGCCCGGTGACCACGGTCACCGGGCCCCTTCGGGCAGCTGGATCAGAGATACAGGCCGGTCGAGTCCTCCGAGCCCTCGAACCGGTCGGCGGCCACCGCGTGCAGGTCGCGCTCGCGCATCAGCACGTACGCCACCCCCCGCACCTCGACCTCGGCACGGTCCTCCGGGTCGAACAGCACCCGGTCACCGGGCTCCACCGTCCGCACGTTCTGGCCGACCGCGACCACCTCGGCCCAGGCCAGCCGGCGGCCGACGGCCGCCGTGGCGGGGATCAGGATGCCCCCGCCGGACCGGCGCTCACCCTCCCCGGCGTCCTGCTTGACCAGGACCCGGTCGTGCAGCATCCGGATCGGCAGCTTGTCGTGCTGGCTGCTGATCTGCTCGTCTCTCTTGGCGCTCACGCCTTTGAACCTACCTGCCTCTGGTCAGCTCTTGCGCCGCCGGGTGCCGCTGAGGACCAGCAGCCCGACCACGCCCACGGCGACGAGGGCGACCGGTACGACCCGCTCCAGCCGCGGCGCGCCCTCTTCATCGACGAACTGGGCCTTCACATCGCTCACGACACGGTTGACCTGGACGTAGGCCCTTCCGAGCGTGTGATCGACGTTGGCCGCGACCTTGGCCTTCGCATCGCCGACGATGGTCTTCGGGTGCACCCGCACCCCGATCTCGTCCAGCGTCTCGGCCAGCACCTCGCGGCGGCGCTTGATGTCCGCCTCGATCTGCGCCGGGGTTCTGGTGTCCGACGTCTCCGCCACCGTGGGCCCTCCGAAGTCTGCCGTACTGCCGTGCTGCCTGTTCTGGACAGTCTGTCAGCTCTCGCCGCCACCGCACGGTCAGGACCCCCCGTTACGCTAGACCGATGAGCGAGCGACTGCAGCCCGGGGACGTGGCCCCCGACTTCACCCTCCCCGACGCCGACGGCAACGAGGTGTCCCTCTCCGCCCACAAGGGCCGCAAGGTCATCGTCTACTTCTACCCCGCGGCCCTCACTCCAGGCTGCACGAAGCAGGCGTGCGACTTCACCGACAACCTCTCCCTCCTCGCCGACGCCGGCTACGACGTCCTCGGCATCTCCCCCGACGCCCCGGAGAAGCTGGGCAAGTTCCGCGAGAAGGAGAACCTCAAGGTCACCCTCCTCGCCGACCCCGACAAGAAGGTCCTCGACGCGTACGGCGCCTTCGGCGAGAAGATGAACTACGGCAAGACCTACCTGGGCGTCATCCGCTCCACGATCATCGTGGACGAGCAGGGCAAGGTCGAGAAGGCCCTCTACAACGTCCGCGCCACCGGCCACGTGGCAAAGATCATCAAGGATCTGGGCATCTGAGCGCCGTCTGAGCCCCGCCGACGCGGACGGCTCGCACCGGGTGCTGTGTTCACCGGCACCTGGTGCGGAGGAGGCCGACGACGGCGGACAACTCCCGGTACGATGGCTGGCGCTGGCGGCGGTGGCGCAACGGCGACGCAGCAGGTTTAGGTCCTGTGGCCCTTGACGGGCTTGAGGGTTCGAATCCCTTCCGCCGCACATGAACGGCCTGCGAGTCGAAGAGCGATGCGCAGGCCGTTTCCGTCAGCCCGGTCAGCCCAGCAGCTCCCGCACCACCGGCACCAGTGCCCGGAACGCCTTGCCCCGGTGGCTGATCGCGTTCTTCTCGGCGGGGGTCAGTTCGGCGCACGTGCGCGTCTCGCCCTCCGGCTGGAGGATCGGGTCGTAGCCGAAGCCGTTGGTGCCGGACGGAGCGTGGCGGAGGGTGCCGCGCAGTCGGCCCTCGACCACCCGCTCCGTGCCGTCGGGCAGGGCGAGGGCCGCCGCGCAGGCGAAGTGGGCGGCGCGGTGTTCGTCGGCGATGTCGGAGAGCTGGGCCAGGAGCAGGTCGAGGTTGGCCTTGTTGTCGCCGTGGCGGCCCGCCCAGCGGGCGGAGAAGATGCCGGGGGCGCCGTTCAGGACGTCGACGCAGAGGCCGGAGTCGTCGGCGACGGCGGGGAGGCCGGTGGCCTGGGCCAGGGCGTGGGCCTTGAGGAGCGCGTTCTCGGCGAAGGTGACGCCCGTTTCCTTGACGTCGGGGATGTCGGGGTAGGCGTCCGCGCCCACCAGTTCGTGGGGCAGCCCCGCCTCCGCGAGGATGGAGTGCAGCTCGGTGATCTTCCCGGCGTTGCGGGTGGCGAGGATCAGGCGGGTCGTCATGGCCAGCAGTATCGCAAGGGCCGGAGCGGTGCCTTACGGCGTGCAGACCTTGGTCAGTTCGCCGGCCGCGTCGGTGACCGGGGTGACGTCGGGGGTGGAGTCGCCGTTCCTGACCGCGGTGCGGACGTTGTCGACGGCCTTCTGGAGGTTGTCGACCGCCTTGTTGACGTCGGCGTCGTCGGTCCTGTCGCCGATCTTCTTCAGGTTCTGCTGGATGGAGTCGAGGGAGGCGTCCGTCCGGGCGGGGTCGTTCGCCGCGTTCTCCACGGCCTGCTGGAGGGCGGTGACGCTGTCGGCGATGGAGTCGGCGGTGCGGACGCAGTCCAGCGCCGTGTCGACCGAGGCGCAGCCGGTGAGCAGGGCGGCGGTGAGTGCGGTGGTCGCGGCTGCGGCGGCGATGGCGGTGGTGCGACGGCCTCGGCGTCGGCTGGCGGCCATGGTGGTGTCCCTCCCCGTGGTGTGGCTGGCCGGGCGCACGGTTGTACGTGCCGTGCGCCCGTACTGATAGGGACGCTGGGTCGGCCGCCGGGGTTGCCCCTCCTTACCTCGCCTTTTTCCTTCCCTTTTACTTCTGGAGCACCTCGTCGAGCGCCGCCCGCTGGATCGTGGCCAGGTCGGTGCAGCCGGCGACGGCGAGGTCGAGGAGGGCGTTGAGTTCGTCGCGGGCGAAGGGCTCGGCCTCGGCGGTGCCCTGGACCTCGACGAAGCGGCCGTCGCCGGTGCAGACGACGTTCATGTCGGTCTCGGCCCTGACGTCCTCCTCGTAGCAGAGGTCCAGCAAGGGCACTCCGCCCACGATGCCGACCGAGACGGCGGAGACGGTGCCGGTCAGGGGCTGGCGGCCGGCCTTGACGAGCTTGCGTTCCCTGGCCCAGGTGACGGCGTCGGCGAGGGCGACGTAGGCGCCGGTGATGGCGGCGGTGCGGGTGCCGCCGTCGGCCTGGAGGACGTCGCAGTCGAGGACGACGGTGTTCTCGCCGAGGGCCTTGTAGTCGATGACGGCGCGCAGGGAGCGGCCGATGAGGCGGGAGATCTCGTGGGTGCGGCCGCCGATCTTGCCCTTGACGGACTCGCGGTCGCCGCGGGTGTTGGTGGCGCGGGGGAGCATGGCGTACTCCGCGGTGACCCAGCCTTCGCCGCTGCCCTTGCGCCAGCGGGGGACGCCTTCGGTCACGGAGGCGGTGCAGAAGACCTTGGTGTCGCCGAAGGAGACGAGGACGGAGCCCTCGGCGTGCTTGCTCCAGCCGCGTTCGATGGTGACCGGGCGGAGCTGTTCGGGGGTGCGGCCGTCGATTCGAGACATGGCGACGAGCCTAGCCGTACGCGCGCGAGGGGCTCCTCCCGCGTCGGGAGCAGCCCCTTGCGGGTGAGCCGTGGGCTCACATCATGTCTTCGATCTCCGCGGCGATCGGGTCGGCGTCGGTGCCGATGACGACCTGGATGGCGGTGCCCATCTTGACGACGCCGTGGGCACCGGCGGCCTTCAGGGCGGCGTCGTCGACCAGCGAGGCGTCGTGGACCTCGGTGCGCAGCCGGGTGATGCAGCCCTCGATCTCGTCGATGTTCTCGATTCCGCCGAGGCCGGCGACGATCTTCTCAGCCTTGCTGGCCATGTTCCTTCTCCCTGATCCGAACCGCTTTGTCGCAGTAACCCACAGTTGGCCCATCTTTGCGAGCGGCCGTACCGCGGGTGCCGAATGATGGCGAGCACCGCGGTGGAACCGTCTGCCGACTGGTCTACACCAGCTGGGGGGCGGTCGACAAACCCCGGAGGTACCCGGAGGAGCCCGGAGGACGCGCCCATGAGTGCCGACAGCGCCGCCAGTACGGCCGGTCCCGCGCGGGAGCGGTGGCACGCGCTGTTCCAGGGGCTGCAGAAGATGGGGCGCAGCCTGCAGTTGCCGATCGCGGTGCTGCCGGCCGCGGGGATCCTGAACCGGCTGGGCCAGCCCGACGTGTTCGGCGCGCGCGGGGTGGGCTGGGAGGCGGTCTCCAAGGTGATGCAGGGGGCCGGCGGGGCGCTGCTGGACGGGTCGGTCGGGCTGCCGCTGCTGTTCTGCGTCGGGGTCGCGATCGGGATGGCGAAGAAGGCGGACGGTTCGACGGCACTGGCGGCGGTGGCGGGTTTCCTCGTCTACTACGGGGTGCTGCACCAGTTCCCGGAGGACTGTCCCGTCGGGTCGAGGACGCTGCCCGGGGTCGGCTGCCAGGTGAGCGACGGGACGGTGTCGACGTTCACGTTCCAGAACCCGGGGGTCTTCGGCGGGATCGCGCTGGGGTTGCTGACCGCGTTCTTCTGGGCCCGGTACCACCGCACGAGGCTGGTGGACTGGCTGGGGTTCTTCAACGGGCGGCGGCTGGTCCCGATCATCATGTCGTTCGTGGCCATCGGGTTCGCCGCGCTGTGCCTGTGGGTCTGGCCGCCGGTCGGGAGCGGCCTGGAGAGCTTCGGTCACTGGCTGCGGGCGGCGGGGGCGTGGGGGGCGGGGGTGTTCGGGCTCGCGAACCGGGCGCTGCTGGTGGTGGGGCTGCACCAGTTCCTGAACGTGCCCGTCTGGTTCCAGTTCGGCAGTTACACGACGCCGGACGGTCGGACGGTGCACGGCGACATCAACATGTTCCTGGCGGGCGATCCACAGGCGGGGCAGTTCACGTCGGGGTTCTTCCCGATCATGATGTTCGCGCTGCCGGCCGCGGCGCTCGCCATCACGCACTGCGCGAAGCCGCATCGGCGCAAGGAGATCGGCGGTCTGATGCTGTCGGTGGCGCTGACGTCGTTCGTGACCGGCATCACCGAGCCGCTGGAGTACTCGTTCATGTTCGTGGCACCGCTGCTGTACGCGGCGCACGCGGTGCTGACGGGGGTGTCGATGGCGGTGACGTGGGGGCTGGGGGTGCACGACGGGTTCAGTTTCTCGGCGGGGCTCATCGACTACGTCATCAACTGGAAGCTGGCGACGCGGCCGTGGGCGGTCGTGCCGATCGGTCTGTGCTTCGCGGCGGTCTACTACGTGGTCTTCCGGTTCGCCATCACGCGGTTCGGTCTGCGGACCCCCGGGCGGGAAGCGGAGGACGAGGTGGAGGACGTCACCAAGGCCTGAGTGCATGTCACCGCATGGGTACGGGGCGTAGCGCTCCGGTTGCGGAATTGACGGGTTCCTTATATCGCCCCCATCGTGTACAACAGGTCTACACCACTGAGTGGTGTAGACCACCACCGATGGAGGACGTATGACAACCGCCACCGCGACGGCGGCCCCCACGAAGAAGTGGGGTTCCGGTCTCTTCCAGGGCCTGCAGAAGATCGGCCGCAGCCTTCAGCTCCCCATCGCCGTGCTGCCGGCGGCTGGTCTGCTGCTCCGTTTCGGTCAGCAGGACATCCACGACAAGCTGCATCTGCCGGACAAGGTCACGGCGGTGTTCGCCACCGCGGGTGGCGCGATCTTCGACAACCTCCCGCTGTTGTTCTGCGTCGGTGTCGCGATCGGCTTCGCCAAGAAGGCGGACGGCTCCACCGCGCTGGCCGCGCTGGTCGGCTTCCTGGTCTACAAGAACGTCCTCACCGCGTTCCCCGTCACCGACGCCAAGGTGCAGGCGGGCGCGGACATCGCCGCGACCTACAACAACCCCGGTGTGCTCGGCGGCCTGGTGATGGGTCTGCTCGGCGCGGTGGTCTGGCAGCGCTTCCACCGGACCAAGCTGGTGGACTGGCTCGGCTTCTTCAACGGCCGCCGGCTCGTGCCGATCATCATGGCCTTCGTGGGCACGATCATGGGCGTCTTCTTCGGGCTGGTCTGGAAGCCGATCGGTGACGGCATCTCCGACTTCGGCAAGTGGATCACCGGTCTCGGCGCCTTCGGTGCCGGCCTGTTCGGTCTGATCAACCGCGCGCTGATCCCCGTCGGCATGCACCAGTTCGTGAACACCGTCTCCTGGTTCCAGATCGGCGACTACAAGACGGCGTCCGGCACCATCGTCCACGGCGACCTCACCCGCTTCTTCGCCGGTGACCCGACGGCCGGTCAGTTCATGTCCGGCTTCTTCCCCATCATGATGTTCGGCCTCCCGGCCGCCGCCCTGGCCATCGCGCACACCGCCCGCCCGGAGCGCCGCGCGGCTGTGATGGGCATGATGCTGTCGATGGCGCTGACCTCCTTCGTGACCGGTGTGACCGAGCCGATCGAGTTCACCTTCATGTTCATCGCGCCGCTGCTGTACGCGATCCACGCGGTGCTCACCGCCCTGTCCATGGCGATCACCTGGTCGCTCGGGGTGCACGCGGGCTTCACCTTCTCCGCGGGTGTGATCGACTACGTCCTCAACTGGAACCTGGCGACCAAGCCCTGGCTGATCATCCCGATCGGCCTGGTGTTCGGGGCGATCTACTACTTCGTCTTCCGGTTCGCCATCGTCCGCTTCAACCTCCCCACCCCGGGCCGCGAGCCCGAGGAGGAGATCGAGGACCTCACGAAGGCGTGAGTCCGCGACCGACATGACGAAGCGACCGACATGACGAAGGCCCCCGCCGCGGCGGGGGCCTTCGCGTCGTACGGCCCTGAACGCCGTACGCGGGTCAGATCTCGTACGTCGCCCGCGGGGCCGCCAGATCCACCGGGCCGTCGAAGACCTCGCGCGCGTCGGCGAGGTTGACGGCGGGGTCGGTCCACGGCGGGATGTGGGTGAGGACCAGGCGGCGGGCGCCGGCGCGGGCGGCGGTCTCACCGGCCTCCCGGCCGTTGAGGTGCAGGTCCGGGATGTTCTCCTTGCCATGCGTGAAGGCGGCCTCGCACAGGAACAGGTCGGTGTCCCTGGCCAGCTCCTCCAGCACCGGGGTGACGCCGGTGTCGCCCGAGTACGTCAGGGACGTGCCGGCGTGCTCGACGCGGATGCCGTACGCCTCCACCGGGTGGCGGACCCGCTCGGTGTGGACGGTGAACGGGCCGACCTCGAACGTGGACGGCTTGACCGTGTGGAAGTCGAAGACCTCGCTCATCGAGGAGGCGGTGGGCGTGTCGGCGTAGGCGGTGGTGAGCCGGTGCTCGGTGCCCTCGGGGCCGTAGACCGGGATCGGGGGGCACGGGCCGCCGTCGTGCCGGTAGTAGCGCGCCACGAAGTAGGCGCACATGTCGATGCAGTGGTCGGCGTGCAGATGGCTCAGGAAGATCGCGTCGAGGTCGTAGAGACCGCAGTGGCGCTGCAGCTCGCCGAGGGCGCCGTTGCCCATGTCGAGGAGCAGCCGGAAGCCGTCGGCCTCTACGAGGTAGCTCGAACAGGCCGATTCCGCGGACGGGAACGACCCCGAGCAGCCGACGACGGTGAGCTTCATGAAGCAGAAACCTCCGTTGGCGGGATACCCGGAACAACCGGGAACTGGAGTCGGGAAGAAAGAACTGAGCAGGGGTCGTGCGGTTTGTCGAGCGTAAGGCGCAAAAGAGCCGGTCGCTCCTCCGCCAGGGGCCGTTGTGGGCGAACTCACCTGTGCTGTCACCGGTTCGGCTGGACTGAGGGCGCACAAGGATCGCGCAAGGGCGCGCATTGATTATCTCGCGCCGGTAACGTCGTCGTATGGACACGTCATGGTGGCTCGCGCTCGCGGCAGTCGTCCTGCTGGCGCTGGTCGCCACGCTCGTCGACGGCTGGGGCAGGGGCCACCGGCCGCGCGGGCACCGCACCCGCCCGCCGGGGCTTCCGCACGGCACCCGCACACAGACCGGACGGCCCCACCCCGGGGACATCTGGTGGGCCAACGTCCCCTACGAGGACGGTCCCGGCGCCAAGGACCGGCCCTGCCTGGTGCTCGCCGTGCACGGCAACCGGGCGACCATCGCGAAGATCACCAGCAAGTACCACGACGAGCGCGCCGGGGTGATCCCGTTGCCGCCCGGCTCGGTCGGGGACGCCCAGGGCCGGCCGAGCTTCCTGGAGACGGACGAGCTGCGCGAGATCGCGGTGTGGGAGTTCCGGCGCCGGGTGGGCGTGGTCGACCCGGTGCTGTGGGACCAGGTACGGCACCTGGCCGGCTGAGGCTCAGCCGACCCTGACGGTGACGTGCCACTCCTGGATGCCCTTGCAGGAGACCTGGCCGGGCGCCGTGGGCTCGGCGCACAGGGGGCGGGTGGCGGAGAGGGTGACGGTCCCGGCCGCCACCGCCCGGTAGGCGGATCCGGCGTCGCCGCCGCGGAGCATGATCCCGTAGTTGACCTCCTGGAGAGCGCCGGTGTCGCCGGCCGCGGCGATCTTCTGCCAGGGTCGCCGCTCGGTGCCGTCCAGGGTGATCCGCAGGGTGCCGCCCCGGGCCAGACAGACGGTACGGCCGCTGTCGGCGGTGGTCAGTTCGGAGGTCAGCGGCGTGCAGCCGGCGGAGGAACCACCGGCGGTCGGTGTGGAGGCCGGGCCGGACGCGGAAGCGGACGCGGATGCCGACACCGACGCCGACGCCGACGGGGATGTCGGGGACACCGTGCCACTGCCCTTGTCACCGCCCCCGCTCTGCGAGCCGCAGCCCGCCAGCAGGAGCAGGCTCGCGGTGGCGAGCGTCGCGCGGTGGAACGTCGTACGGCGCATGAGGTGTCCGCCTTTCCGTCGGGGAACGGACCCTTGGTGCCGATATGACGTATCCGCCCCTCGTACGGATCCCGCACCCGGACGGCTTCCGGGTGCGGGATCCGGTCAGTGCGCGGGAGCGGTCAGCCGGTCGTGACGGCGGTGTCGTCGACGACGAAGCTGGTCTGGAGCGAGGAGTCCTCGACACCGCTGAACTTCAGGGTGACGGTCGAGCC